>NZ_CALKTQ010000001.1 GCF_937997465.1 uncultured Campylobacter sp.
ATTTAACAAAAGTTCGAGAATCAAATCCCTAAAAAAGGGAGTTTTAGATATATGTATCTGATATATGAAATATCTTTGCTTCTCCTAAGCTTTCGCTTTTAGCCATGCAGGTTTTGCAGGGATTGTATAAAATGAGAATAGGGCGGTCATGGATGTTTGCCGTCTTAATCCCTTAATAAATTCGTCGTTAAATTTACTATCATATCTTTTTGATTGGGGTTACTTTGGGCTATGAGTAGTGCAAGGGCAGCAAGCGTGTTATTGCTGATTTTAGGTTCGCCGTTATTCTTATAAAGAAGCCCGCTTTTTGATAGAAATAAAATAAACATAAAAGCTCCGATTCGTTTATTACCGTCGTTAAATGGGTGGTCTTTGATGATATAGTAGATCAAATTTGCCGCCTTTTCTTGCGCTGTTGGTAGTAGCTCACAACCGCTGAAGGTCTGATAGATATTTTTTAGTATCCCTTCAAATTCTCCCGCCTTTTGCGTTGCGAAAATTTGCGATGCTTCGCCCTTTTGGATCAGCGCCTCTTTTAGTTCATCGATAGCTAGCATGGCTTCATCGTAGCCTAGAGTAAAATTTTCGCCCGTAATATCTGTATATATACCTAGGGTTTTATCGTCGTATCTTTGTAAAAGCGTCCAGGCTTTGGCGTAATGCCTCACGAGATCAAGCTCATTGCTAGATTTATGAAGATTCGTGTTCACGGTTTTTGCCTTTTTTTGGCTGGATTATATCAGTTTGGACGTAAATATGTCCTTTTTGCTCGGTAAAATATCTTTATGAATTAACCTATGTAAAAAATTAACAAAATGTACTATTACTAGCCATAACCTACAAAGGAGATAATATGCAAAATTTAACCCAGATAAAAGAGATGCTCGAGGTCGCCGAAGAACTACGAGAAAAGGTCAAATTGATGATGAATGCCGCCGATGTTTCTACGGAAGATGCGTTTAAGCTAAGAAACATCAAGAGCGATTTGACGGGTATCATAAATTCTTTGCAAGCTAAAGCTATCCATGAGGCATCTAGGCTAGCGGGCTTAAAAGGCGGAAATACCGGAGCAGGCGGGCCATATACCCTGGAAGAAACCGGGCTAGTGCTAGGCGGAGTGACTAGAGAGCGCGTAAGACAAATAGAAGCTCAGGCTATAAAAAAGATCAAACATCCAAGGATAGTTAGGAAATTTTATGATTACGTGAAAGATATGTCTTGAATTTGTTAGTGGGTAGGGGGGGGGTAAGTAGCCCTTATCTGTTTTGTGTTTCGACGGTTTCAGCTACTCTATCTGGCAAAGCTAAAAACCGGTCATCGAGCACTATTTTTGCTACCCACTGGCTATCTTCTAAATAATTATAGACATCCTCTGCTATGCTTAGGATTTCTTCATAACTTTTGGCGCTATTTAGTTCTTTTAAAAAACAAGATTTTGCCGATACTTTATCATTTGCTTTGGCATAATAGTTAGCCAAAAGCCCCCAATGCTTGCAGCCTGATTTTTGGATACTTTTACAAGCCATATGAAGAATGCCAGTAGATGCATTTTCATAAAATTGTTTTAAAAGCGTATAAAGATTATGACGATTGTAACTAACCGCCGTATACTCTAAGGTCTTTATCGCTTTTAGATGAAGTCTCTGCGCTGCCTTAAAATCCAAAAAATAGTTCGCCATGTATTCGGCCAACTCAGTAAACTCTTCGGCGCTTTTGGCTGCTTTCTCAAGTCTGTCGCAATGCTCTCTGAGCCAATGTTTAACCCCTATAGTGCTAGAAATTTCAGACGTTAATAAATTTAAATCAATAGGATCGTTTATATTTTGCGCTATGTTTTTGAAAATATCTTCGGCACTTTTGGTATCATTAAAATACCTTACGTAAACTCTAGCCATAGCTTCTGCTAAAGAGTCTATATCGGCACCATTTAGTATGTCTTTTTTGGCCACCATTTCATCTAGTCGTCTTTTGGCCCAAGATCTCTTTCCGAGCCTTATCATCCATTCTAAAATATTGACTTTTTCGGTGTTTATGTGAGAAGCTTTATAATATATAGTGGCTTTACCGTTTTTTATAACAGACTCGCAGGTATAATTTGCATTGTCGGTTAAAGGCGTTTCATCTAAAAAATAACCTTGTTTTAAAAATTTTATTGCCTCTTTCTTTCCGAGAAATTTCTTTGCCATGGGAGCAATCCTGACGAAATCATCTGTATTTTTAACTAATCCAATAGCCTTTTTACGGCCTTTTTGCCTGTATTTTCATTTTTATGACAAATCTTAGCTATGGCCATAAGATCCGATATGTAGTCATTCTTTATATTTTGATCAAGCAAAGCGCATGCGAGCGGCCTATCCACCAAATAGTGTTTTAGTCCGCTTTTTATATGTCTTGTATATAAAGATTTGCCATCGCTTAGCGCTCTAGTATAAAACCTTTTCGCTATAGCATAAGCGTCTTTGATTTTTAAATTTAAAATTTCCAAACTGAAATAACAATAAAAGTTAGCGTCAAAATTAGTCGTAGCTAAGATATCGTTTAAAAATTTTATTGCCGTATTTTGATTTATGATTTTTAGCTTTATAAAATTTAGCATATTAATATAACAAATCTCATATTCGGCATGCATTTTTGCCTTTAAAAACAGTCTTTTGCACCATCTTGCATCATTTTGATTTTATAAACCCTTTGGGCTAGGTACGCATAGTCTGCTCCGCCTATTTTACAACGCTTTTTAAACATCAAAAGAACCTTTTTGGCTAAAGCTAGATTTCCTTCCTTTGCCAGTTTTGTGGCGATATCGTCGTATGTAAAAAGATTATGATTTCGTCTTGTTATGTATTGTGGGCAAGTTTTTACGATCGCATCAAATTCGTCTTTGTCTATGATTTTTCCTACCTCTTTGATCAACTCTCGTATAGGAATATTGTCATCAAGAACATAACTAGCATACATTATCCTTCCCTCATCCAGTTTGTGTAGCTTGTCGTAGTCGTAAAACATCACTGCTCCTTTTGGGATATATACAAATTTGTGTCAAAAAGTTTTTAAAAAATATAAACCACGAGGAGAAAAAGGTTAATATATTGCCTCTTTTACCAATCAACAAGTAAAAATAAAAGACGGCAAGATCATATTTCCTATTTTAGGTTTAAGGTAATCCATGTTTATGCAAAATTTCTTGTACCAATCTAGTTCTATCGTAATTAAAACCCTAAAAGAGAGAAAAATTTCAACTCTCATCATAGGGTTAAACGAAAATTGGAAGCAAGGATCTAAGATAGGTAAAGATAATAACCAAAAACTCGATCTCTTTGCCGTATAAGAAATTTATAGAACAATTACTTTATAAGTGTGAAGAGATAGGACACTTAGAGTGCAAAAACATTTTTCATTACTATAAGTACCTAAAAATGGGATTTCTATGATATTTTGAGTATAAATTTTGACTCTTTCTGGATAAAAAGATGTAACAAGTCTAGCACCATTAATTCCTTTCCTCTGCAATATTTTATCTAAAATTTCATCCAAAATTTTAGACGATTTTCATTTAAATATATTGATCGGCAACCGTCAGGTTATAGAGATGCTTAGTCTTTTGTCTAGCACCGCTGCCGCACTTTCAAGCGTGCTTAGCGTTAGCGAGTCGTTGTCTGAGTTTAGTAGTCTATCAAGAGCGGTGCAACTGGTTTTCATGAGCTTAGTCATCTTTGTTTTGGTTGTACATTCCAGCTTTAAGCTAACCTCTGATATAACCAACAAAAGGCTTTGTATTTACCGTATATTATATCAAACGCTCCAATTTTCCATCCCAAGCTCGCTTATATCTTTAAAATCTTTTTCGTTATTCGTAACCAAAACAAGACTATTGCTAAGCGCTACGGCGGCGATCAGCATATCCATATCGCCTATCCTTCTGTTTTTATTTTTCATCTCAAGCCTTATTTTGCCGTAGCTTGCCGCACATTTACTCGTAAAATCTAAAACGCCGAAATTTGAGATAAAATCGCCCATGAGTCTTAAATTTAGCTCTTTTTGAGTGGATTTTTCTATACCGTAAAACATTTCGGCTACCGTTATACTGGATATAAAAATATCCTTTTTGCCATATCTAGTTAAATGGCTTAGTATATTTTGACTGTAAGGCTCGGTGTTAGAAATCAAGTAGCTACAAATGTTGGTATCAAGCAAAAACATTATTTAAATCCGAAATTTCGCTCTTGCGGGAAGCTTTGCTCGGCTCTTTCAAATTTAACTCCAGCATCTTTCAACTCATTTAAAGTCTTAAACAGTCCGCTCCATTCATCATCTTTAACTGGGATTAAAACCACTTCGTTGTTATCAAAACTCTTAAGTATAAACTCTTTGACGTTGTCTAAATTTAGGCTTTTTGGAAGCCTTAGTGCCAAAGAATTACCACTTTTGAATACTTTTAATCTAGCTTGCATTATTACAACCTCTCGTATATATTTCTCTAAGTATATACTGAACAAGATAAAAATATTCTTAGATTTTTACTTGTTTATAGTGTCGACATAGTAATGCATTTTGATAAATCTTATGCAAAAGGTAAAAAAGTGAGAATGGGTAAAAATGTGGAGCAAATAGCGTTAAGAGCGTTTTTTGTATAGGTATGGACGTAAGGTAAAAATGGGAACTTAAAATGCAAAAATCTAGGCATTTTTTAGCATTTTGAAATCCAAACTTCAATTTGCTTTAAAAACTTCAAAACC
>NZ_CALKTQ010000002.1 GCF_937997465.1 uncultured Campylobacter sp.
GTGCTTGGAGCTTTTTAAAACCGACTACGTCGTGGGTATCCAGGATATGGGCGCGGCGGGGCTAACGTCTAGTAGCTTTGAGATGGCCGGACGCAGCGGCAGCGGTATGAAGATGTATCTAGACCGCGTGCCTATGCGCGAGACGGGTATGACGCCGTACGAGCTAATGCTGAGCGAAAGCCAGGAGCGTATGCTCATCTGCGCCAAAAAAGGCTGCGAGCAAAAGATACTTGAGATATTTAAAAAATGGGATCTCGACGCCGAGATTATCGGCGAGGTGACAAGTAGCGGCGTGATGGAGCTTTATTGGCACGGCGAGCTAGCGGGCGAGATACCGATAGCGCCGCTTAGCGAAGCCTCTCCGGTGCTTGACCGACCGACTGCGCATCCGAAATACCTAGACGAAATCAAAAATTTGCAAATACCTGAAAACGTCGATGGCAAAACCGCGTTTTGGAAGTTGCTTGGCGAGCCAGAGGTGCTAAACAAGTCGCTAATCTACGATCAATACGACGCCAATATCCAAACAAATACGATCAAGCAGCCGGGGCTCCTTGGAGCCGCGGTTATCCGCGTGAAAGAAACGGGTAGGGCGATCGCGATGGCGGCGCAGTGCGACCCGCGGGCAAATTTCGTCGATCCCAAAATCGGCGCGGCTAGAGCGGTCGCGGCGGCCGGACGAAAGGTCGCGATGAGCGGAGCGACGCCTCTAGCTATCACCGACTGCCTAAACTACGGAAATCCGCAAAATCCGGAGGTCATGTGGCAGTTCGCGCAGGGCTGCGAGGGTATCAAAGAGGCTTGCCGCGAGCTAAATACGCCAGTTGTGAGCGGCAACGTGAGCCTATATAACGACACCGAGGGCGTGAGCGTCTATCCGACGCCCGCGATCGTGACTGTGGGCGTGAACGATGATGCAAACGCGAGTTTGTCCAGCGTCTTTGCGCGCGCGGGCACGGCGATATACGTGCTTGGCGAGACGAAGGGCGAATTTGCCGCGTCGCTTTACGCTAAGGCGCTATTTGACGCGGTGGGTGGCGAGCTGTGCGCGGTGGACTACAAAAAAGAGCGCGCGCTGTGGGACTTGGTCATCGAGGCAAATAAATCGGACGCGCTAGAGTTTGCAAACAGCGTAGGCGTGGGCGGCGTAGCGATAACGTTAGCTAAGATGGCATGCCTAAGCGGGCTTGGTGCGGAGTGTAAATTTGATGTTAAAAAGTCAAATTTCATCTTTGACGAGAGCTTTTCGCGCGCGATCGTCGGCGTAAAAGACGAGGCTAAATTTGAAGCTCTAGCCACAAAATACGGCGTCAAATTTGAAAAAATCGGCAGCGTGGGCGGAGATAAATTTAAACTAAACGATATCGATGAAAAGCTAAGCGACGTGAGCGAGGTTTATTTTAATAAATTTGCCGCAATCATCCGCCAAGAGGACTAAAATTTGACGCCCAATTTTGGCGAGGCGGGTTTGAGCTGGCTAAATTTGAGCGGCGTAAATTTGATGCTTGCTAAATTTGGCTCGTCTCGGCGGCGTTTGGTCAAGCATTTTAGCGCCAAATTTTGCAAGCGATATTAAAAGACCGTGAAAATTTAACCAAAATTTGAAAGGAAAGTAGATGTCTTGGAAAGACTTTTTAAACAACAAAGAAGAAGAACAGCCGCAAAAGGAGGGCAGAGGAATGGATCAAAAAAGCGTAGCTAAACCGCCGGTGTTATTTAGCGAGACTCAGCAGGTACTAAAGGCGGTCGAGGCCAAACTGGGCGGCACGCTCATCACATACTACAACTCAAACGCGGGCAGCGTCTGCGGCAACGACGCGAGCGCGATGTATGAAATTTTAAAGGGCAAAAAGATAGAAAACGCGTTTTTGTTCATCAAAAGTGACGGCGGCAGCGGTATCGCAGCGCTTCGTATCATCAGCACTCTGCGAAACTACTGCAAAAACATCACCGCTCTCATTCCTGCTAACTGCGCGTCGGCTGCGACGATGATGGCGCTTGGCGCAAACGAGATTGTGATGGGTCCGCTAGCGTATCTGACCGCCGTCGATACCTCGCTAAAGCACGCGATGAGCCCGATAGATAACGGCAACGAGCGCGTTAGCGTATCGATGGACGAGCTAAACCGCGTGATAAAACTATGGAAAATGCACGAAAAAGATAATGACGAAAACCCGTATAAATCGCTATACAACTATATCCATCCGCTGGTTTTTGGCGCCGTAGACCGCGCTAGCTCGCTCTCGCTAAAGATTTGCTGCGAGCTTTTGCGCTACCATATGACCGACGAATCAAAGATCCAAAACATCTCCGAGCGCCTAAACAGCGACTATCCGGCGCATGACTATCCGATACTTTTCCGCGAGGCAGAGGAGATCGGGCTGCACGTGCAAAAGATGGACAACGAGCTAAACGAGATGCTTCAGGAGCTTACGCTTCTTTACTCCGAGATGGGACAGCGCGCGTTTACCGACTACGACGAGAACAGCTACCACGACAACAACATCGCCAACATCATCGAGGCAAACGGCAAGCAGATTTATTATCAGATCGACAAAGACTGGTTCTACCGCCCCGACGAGCGCCGCTGGAACGTGATGAACGACGAGAGCTCGTGGCGTAAAAACGAGCTAGTGGGCGGCAAGCTCAAAAATACGATTTATCATTTATGGTGATATTTTGAATTTTATTTTTTGGTTTTTGATATTTTACGGGATTTATTATCTGGTCTCAAATTTCAGTCAAAATCCCGCGAATTTAGGCGGCTCACAAAAACGGGCGATGTTTGAAGAGGCGAAATTTTTAGTTAGCTTGCTTGCCAAAGTCGCCAAAAGCGACGGCAGGGTAAATGAGCTAGAAGCTCGCCTTATCAGCGAGACGCTAGACGATATCACGCTAAGGCTCGGTAACGACGCAGCTATGAGAGCGGAGCTAAAGCAGATATATAACCGCGAAAAAGAGACAGTGCATAATGCCTATTTTATCGCGCGGCAATATAAAGATCGCTTTCGTCTTAGCCAAGACGCCGCGGCTGCGAAGATATCGTTTTTGTTAAACTTAGCCTACATAGACGGCGAATTTAGCAAAAGCGAGCGCAATATCATCGAGCAGATCGCTTCTGGATTTGGGCTTGATGAGGGCATCTTTGAAGCGATACTAGCGAGGTTTGAGAAATTTTACGATCAAAGGCAGACGCGGCGAAATCCGTATGAAATGCGTACGAAAAGCCCTTACGCCGTACTTGGGCTAAAAGAGGATGCGCCGTTTGACGAGGTAAAAAAGCGCTACCGCGAACTCGTGAAAAAATATCATCCTGATATCCTTATGGGGCGCGGTGAGAGCGAGGAGATGATAGAAAAGAGTACCAGAAAACTGCAAGAGATAAATGAGGCATATGAAACCATAAAACAACGTACGGCTTAGCGGCTTGTCTTTTTGATTTATACTTTGTTGGTTCTAAATTTTACTCGGTCATTACCCACTCGGTAACTCCCGCCATAAAATTGAAAACCGCCGCGTCTAAATCAAAAATACTTCGCCTTTAGATTTTTAAAATTTAGTCAATTTTCTGTAAAATTCAGCCAAGTTTCGGCGTGGTAT
>NZ_CALKTQ010000003.1 GCF_937997465.1 uncultured Campylobacter sp.
TGCAGCTTCTAACCGGGGCTCGAGGGTTCAAATCCCTCTCTGTCCGCCACTACTTCAAGAAATATATAGAAAATCCCCGCAAGTTACAGCAACAAAAAGAAACTACCAGTAGCGTTTTTTGCTGATATTTTCTCTGACTATCCAATAAAAACAGTCCAAATTTACACATCCAATCAGCTAAAATGATATACAATGGCCAAATTATTAGCACGGATCAGTAATCCAAGTTAAAGATAAACCGTATTTTGTAAGCGATAGCGACAATCTAGCGTTAAAATAATGTCTCTAATGGCAGTAAATTTTATCTACGAGTTTTGCAGTAAAGCAGTAAATAAGCCCAAAGGAATTATTATAGCAAGTAGGCGAAATAAGCCTAGCCAAAGCTGCGGCGAGGCGCGACGAGCTAAAGCGATACTTTGATTTTCAGACGACGGATCTTGTGATATATATAAAGTATCGCAAGCTGTTTAAGTCCGTAAAATCAAGCTAAATTTAAACTTGCAGATACTTTTTATTCTATGCCATTTTGGGCGGTTTTGCGCATAAATTCGGATTTTAAAAATATTAAAAAATAAAATTTGCACTAGAAGCGAAATCGAAATAAGCTAGTTTTTTATCCAAATTTAGCTTTGCAAGGGTACTGCAAGTTAAATTTCTAAAATCGGACCGCATTTCAAATAAATAGATTGATATTAAAAAAGCAAAAACCGTTATTTTGCTACTTTTGTTTTTTGTCGATATGAAAATTTAACGAGCGGCTTAGTCTCTCGTATCTATAAACTTGTGTTTGCGCAATAAAATTTACCGCAAAAGTAAGCCGCCCGTTTTTTTATTTATTTTTTTGTGCTGCGTAAAAGCTCCATCTTCATCTCGTAGTAGTGCACGCTCATATCGACGTAGTGCTTGTGCGGGTTTTCAAAGCGCTGCTCCTCCTGCCAAATTTCATTTTCTAGCTGCTCTTTTACATACTCTCTGATTTGTGCTAAATTTACCTTTTCGCCAACGCGCTTGCCGTCTTTTACGACTAGATTTTGCAGCTGCTGCGCCGTGCAGCCCTCAAAATACAGCTCCTTCCACGGTTTTTCGGGATCTATGTAGCGGTACGGTTTGGAGGGATCGGGCGTTTCGTCCGCGTTTGCGATGAGGTCGGCTATGGCTTGGCCGTTTTGGTAGATGCGCCAGACCTTTTTTATGCCGGGATTTGTCATCTTTTCTACGGCTTCGGATAGCTTGATACGGGGGCTAAATTTGCCGCCGTTTTCGACCGCGACTAGCTTATAAACCCCGCTAAAAATCGGATCGCTTTTGGAGGTTATCAGCCGTTCGCCCACTCCAAAGCCGTCTATCTGTCCGCCTTGGGCCAGGATCGAGGCGATAGTGTACTCATCTAGGCTGTTTGAGACCGTGATCTTGCAGTCTTTTAGCCCAGCGGCATCCAGCATCGCGCGCGTTTTTTTGGATAGATATGCTAGGTCGCCGGAGTCCAGTCTGACCGCTTTTAGGCGTTTGCCCAGCGGCTCTAGCATCTCTTTTGCCGTTTTTATCGCATTTGGCACGCCGCTATGTAGCACGTCGTAAGTATCTACTAGCAGCGAAGCGGAGTCCGGATAGAGCAGGGCATAGCGCTTAAAGGCTTCAAACTCGTCGCCAAAATACATCACCCAGCTGTGCGCCATCGTGCCCGTCGTCGGTATACCAAAAGCCTTAGCAGCTAGCACCGTTGCCGTGCCGTCCGCGCCACCTATATAGGCAGCTCTAGCGCCGTAGATCGCGGCGTCTAGGTTGTGCGCGCGCCTAGCGCCGAAGTCAAACACGCTCCTGCCGTCCGCGGCCTTTACTATGCGCCTGGCTTTTGTCGCGATGAGGCTTTGGTGGTTTATCTGCGATAGGATCGCGGTTTCTATGAGTTGCGCGTCGATAGGCGAGGCTACGACGGTTATAAAAGGCTCTTGCGGATAGATGATCGTCCCCTCGGCAAATGCGTATATATCGCCTTTAAAGCGAAATTTGCGCAGATAGTCCAAAAAATCCTCGCTAAATAAATTTAATGAGCGCAGATAATCCACGTCGCTATCGTCAAAGTGTAAATTTTCCACATACTCAATGATTTGCTCAAGCCCCGCAAATATCGCAAAACCGCCGCCGTCGGGCACCTTGCGGTAAAAAACGTCAAACGCCACGCGCGGCTGATCTCCGCTTTTAAAATACCCCTCCGCCATCGTAAGCTCGTAAAGATCCATCACCATGCTGACATTTCTCGAGTCAAACTGCGTCATTTTTGCCCTTTCTTGTTAAAATTTGATAATGATATAACCCCGCGGCTTGCGAGACGCTGAAATTTGGCGGAATGATTTTAAACAAATATATTATTTAATCTCATAATATTATCACTTTTTATCGGTTTTTAAGCTCGTTTAGCATATAGTTTTAAAGTTTTTATTTAAAGAAAATTTTTTATATTATATTTATATTTTAAATTACGTTTTTTGATTTTGAGGGA
>NZ_CALKTQ010000004.1 GCF_937997465.1 uncultured Campylobacter sp.
GTCGTCGTTTTGCCCGCGCCGTTTGGCCCCAGCCGCCCTACTACCTCACCGCTTTTGACCTCTAGCGAGATACCTTTTATGATGTTTGTTTTTTTGATTGTTTTTTGTAAATCTTTAACTTCTAATTTATGCACCGTAAACCTCGTATTTTCTCCCTTTTTGGCTAGGCGAGATGACTACCTTGACGCATTTTTCGCCCAAATTTGCTAGCGCCTTTTCCAGTCGCTCGTCGCCCCACTCTACCAGGTGAAGCCCCTCCTCTAGCAAATTTTCAAAAAGTCCGTTTTGCAAAATCGCGTCAAGTCCGTTTTGATAGATGTCGTAGTGATAAATTTTATCTCCGTAGCTTTGCATGACCGAAAATGTCGGCGAAGTAACCTCCGCATCGATGCCGCGAGCCTTTACGATAGCTTTTACTAACGTCGTTTTGCCGCTAGCCAAATTTCCCTGCAGTATAACGATGCCGCTTTTGGGTAAAATTTTTACCACCTCCTCAAGCTCGCCTAGTCCCAAATTTAACTCTATCATAGCTCTTTTACGTATAGCGCTTGGGCTGATTTTGGGATGCTTTTGGTCTCCGGGATCGCTAGCACTTCGTAGCGCGCCTCTTTGACTAGAAATTTGATCGTTATCACGTCGCCGATCTTGACCTCTTTGGACGGTTTGGCGACGACGCCGTTTACGCTCACGACGCCGCTTTTACACATGTCTTCGCTGACCGCACGCCTTTTTGTGATATTTACGGTATTTAAAAACTTATCTACTCTCATGGCGGCGATTTTAGCCAAATTTGGCTTAAATTTTTAATTTCTCGCCGCTGCATATTAAATTTAATGTAAATTTGACGTTTAGCGTACGCGATTTTAGCGGAAATATTTATAACAAATTAATCAAATTTGGCTAAAATACGCGTCATCTCAATATGAAGGATAGAGAATGAAAAAAGATGTGAAAAAAGTCGTTCTCGCCTATTCGGGCGGACTTGATACGAGCATTATTTTAAAATGGCTACAAGACGAGTATAAATGCGAAGTGGTGACCTTTACCGCCGATATCGGTCAGGGCGAGGAGCTAGAACCCGCACGCCAAAAAGCGCTGGAGCTTGGCATAAAACCCGAAAATATATTTATAGAGGATTTAAAAGAGGAATTTGTGCGAGATTTTGTATTTCCGATGTTTAGAGCAAATGCCGTTTACGAGGGCGAATACCTACTAGGCACTTCGATAGCTCGCCCGCTGATAGCTAAAAAACAAGCTGAGATCGCCGCCAAAGTAGGCGCCGACGGCGTAAGCCACGGAGCGACGGGCAAAGGCAACGACCAAGTGCGCTTTGAGCTAGGCTACTACGCGCTGGGAGATAACCTAACCATCATCGCCCCTTGGCGCGAGTGGGATCTAAACAGCCGTGAAAAGCTACTAAAATACGCCGAAAAAAATGGAATCAAAATAGAAAAGAAACCTGGCAAAAGCCCCTACTCTATGGACGCAAATTTACTCCATATCAGCTACGAGGGTCTAGTGCTTGAAAACCCTGCTCACGCTCCGGAAGCTGATATGTGGCGCTGGACGGTAAGCCCCAAAGACGCGCCAAACGAAAGCGAAATAATAGAAATCGGCTACGAAAAAGGCGATCCCGTTAGTATAAACGGTAAAAAAATGAGTCCAGCGGCGCTACTAGCCGAGCTAAACCGCCTAGGCGCAAAACACGGCATCGGCAGACTTGACCTAGTAGAAAACCGCTCAGTCGGCATGAAAAGCCGCGGCTGCTACGAAACTCCGGGCGGCACGATAATGCTAAAAGCTCACCGCGCGATCGAGAGCATCACGCTAGACCGCGGTGCGGCACACCTAAAAGACGAGCTAATGCCTCGCTACGCCGAGCTCATCTATAACGGCTACTGGTGGTCGCCTGAGCGCATCATGCTACAAGCACTCATCGACAAGAGTCAAGAGAACGTAAACGGCACAGTCAAAGTCGAGCTCTACAAGGGCAACGTCATCGTGCTAGGACGCGACAGCAAGACGGACAATCTCTTTAGCGAGGCATTTTGCACATTTGAAGAGGACAGTGTGTTTGATCAAAAAGACGCGAATGGATTTATCAAGCTAAACGCGCTTAGATTTATCATCGGACGCAAAAACGGACGCAAATTTAACTAAATAAAGGATAAAAATGAAAGTACTACTAATAAAAGACGTAAAATCGCTCGGAAAAGCCGGCGAAATCAAAGAGGTAAAAGAAGGCTACGGAAATAACTTCCTAATCGGAAAAGGCTTTGCTAAAGCTGCGACTCCAGATGTCTTACGCCAGTACGAAGCCGAGCAAAAACGTAAGGCCGAGGAGCTAAAATACGAGATCGCAAATATAGAAAAGCTAAAATCCGAGATCGAAAAAATCACGCTTAAGGTCAAAAAGCCGCTCGGAGCAAACGGCGCGCTATTTGGCGCAGTGACGAAGGATGAAATTTCAGAAGCGCTAGAAAAAAATCATCATTTGGTGGTGGATAAAAAGGCGTTTGACTTCGCGCATACGATAAAAGCGACCGGCATCTACGAAGTGGATGTCAAACTCGGCCACGCCGTGCGCGCCACGCTAAAACTAGACGTCGAGGGCGAATAAGTGTTTCACGCGACTACAATTTTAGCCTACAAAGGCAAGAATAAATCGGTCATCGGCGGCGACGGACAGGTTAGCTTTGGCAACACGGTGCTAAAAGGCAACGCGGTAAAAATACGCAAAATACACAGCGGCAAGGTCCTGGCAGGCTTTGCCGGCAGCACCGCGGACGCGTTTAATCTCTTTGATATGTTTGAAAACAACCTCGATCACGCCAAAGGCGACCTTCTAAAAGCCGTGATCGAGTTTAGCAAAGAGTGGCGCAAGGATAAATATCTGCGCAAGCTAGAGGCCATGATGCTGGTGCTTGATAGAGAGAAAATTTTTCTTTTAAGCGGAACAGGCGACGTCGTAGAGCCCGAAGACGGCAAGATAGCCGCCATCGGAAGCGGCGGTAACTACGCCTTATCCGCTGCCCGTGCGCTGGATAAATTTGCCCAGATCGACGAAGAGGAGCTCGTAAAAGAGAGCCTAAAGATCGCGGGCGAAATTTGCATTTATACGAACACGAACATAAAAACCTACGTTTTAGAATAGAGAAAAGATGAATTTAACCCCAAAAGAGATAGTGAAATTTTTAGACGATTACGTAATCGGGCAAAAAGACGCCAAAAAGATCATCGCCATCGCGCTACGAAACCGCTACCGCAGGATGAAACTAGATAAAACGATGCAAGATGACATCATGCCAAAAAACATCCTGATGATAGGCTCGACTGGCGTGGGCAAAACCGAGATCGCAAGGCGTTTGTCAAAGATGATGGGTTTGCCGTTTATCAAAGTAGAAGCCAGCAAATACACCGAAGTGGGCTTCGTCGGACGCGACGTGGAGAGCATGGTGCGCGACCTGGCGGCTGCGTCGGTAAATTTGGTTAAAGCCGAACAGCGTGAGAAAAACCGCGAGAAAATCGACGAATACGTAAAAGATAAGATAATAAAAAAGCTCCTGCCGCCTCTACCTGCGGGTGCAAGCGAAGAGAAAAAAGCCGACTACGAAAAAAGCTACGAAAAGATGATGAGCAGGCTGGAAAACGGCGATCTAGACGATCTAAGCATCGAGATAGAAGTCGTACAAAATAGCTTTGATGCGGGTGCGAACGTACCGCCCGATATGGCGCAGATGCAAGAGAGCTTCGTCAAAATCATCGGCCTAAGCAACAAAACCGTCAAAAAAGAGATGAAGGTAAAAGACGCCAAAGAGGCGCTCAAAAACGAAGCTAGCGATAAAATTTTAGATATGGAAAGCATCAAAACCGAAGCCGTGCGAAGAGCTGAGAATGAAGGCATAATATTTATCGACGAGATCGACAAGGTCGCGGTGAGCTCAGGAAACTCCGGCAGGCAAGATCCGAGCAAAGAAGGCGTACAGCGCGACTTGTTACCTATCGTGGAGGGCTCGACGGTGACGACCAAATTTGGCGCCATAAAGACCGACCATATACTTTTTATCGCCGCCGGCGCCTTTCACATCAGCAAACCAAGCGATCTAATTCCGGAGCTTCAGGGGCGTTTCCCGCTGCGAGTTGAGCTTGATAGTCTAGATGAAAATGCGCTTTATCAAATTTTAACTCAGCCTAAAAATTCGCTACTCAAACAATACGAAGCGCTTTTAAAAACCGAAAACGTTGAGCTTAAATTTACGGATGACGCCATAAAAGCTATCGCTAAAATCGCTCAAAACGCCAACGAGAAAATGGAAGATATCGGCGCTAGACGCCTACACACCGTGATCGAGCGCGTGATCGAGGATATCAGCTTTGAGGCTAACGAGCACGGCGGCAAAACGGTAGAAGTGGACAAAGCCCTCGTAGAAAAGCGCCTCTCAGACGTCGTCGAGGATCAAGACCTGGCGAGATATATCTTATGAAATCAGGCTTTGTAAGCATCATAGGCCGTACGAATGCAGGCAAAAGCTCGCTTTTAAATTTTTTGCTTGATGCGAAAATCACCATCGTCTCGCACAAGCAAAACGCTACGAGGCGAAAGATCAGCGGTATCGTGATGAACGGCGAAGATCAGATCGTTTTTACAGATACGCCGGGACTTCACGAGAGCAACAAAACGCTAAACAAACTAATGATAAACGAAGCGATAAAATCGATGGGCGACTGCGACGCGATCGTGTTTTTGGCGCCCATTCACGACGGCATAGACGACTACGTCAAATTTCTAAATTTAAATCCGCAAAAACCATATATCTTGGTGCTCACCAAGGTTGACGAAGTTTCAAACGCCAAGGTGCTTGAAAAAATCGCGCAATATCAAAAATTTCAAGACAAATTTACAGCACTTTTGCCTTTTAGCGTCAAAAAGCAAACCTACAAAAAGCCGCTTTTAGATGAAATTTGCAAGCTTTTGCCAGAACATGAGTATTTTTACGATCCGGAATTTTTAACGCCGACAAACGAAAAAGAAATTTTTCGTGAATTTATCCTAGAGGCACTCTATGATAATCTAAGCGACGAGATCCCCTACTCTACCGACGTGCTCATAGACAAAGTCAAAGAAAAACCAGATATAACTGAAATTTATGCCACCATAATCACCGAACGCGAGACACATAAGTCTATAATTATAGGAAAAAATGGTCAAACTATCAAAAGAATCGGGATAAATTCAAGAAAGTTAATATCAAATTTTACGGGACAAAAAATCCTCGTAAAGCTCGTTGTAGTCGTTAAAAAAGACTGGCGCAAAGACGAAAAAACTATAAAAAGCTTGAATATTTTATAAATAATTATTAAGTCATATATTTTTATGGTATAATGAATGTGGCAAGTTGCCTAGTATAGGGCAAAACTAACTTAGAATTTGAAGTTTATATTGAAGGATGCTTAAAAATGGCAAAAAATAAAAATGAAGTGGCAAACATAGTAACGCATGATCCGTATTTGCAAACTTCATATGCCTTTTCGGGTAATAAAATTTCCCAAATAGACCTAAGCAAAGCAAATAAAAATAGTTTTTTTATGTCGTATATCAAATATAAAGATATCATGTCGGGTAGTGTAGAAATACCGCTATCAACGGACGAGGATGATATATCAAATTTAATAACAATCAAGGCTTATGAGCAGTTTGGTCTAGATCCGTCTTCTGAGTATAAAATTGTGTATAACGAAACTTTAGGCATATCGTCTGAAACTAAAATTTTTAACGTATTTATATCTGACATTTTATCAACCGATCAATTATTCTCTTTGGCTCTTAAAAAAATTCCGTATATAGACTATGTGGTGGCTGCCCCGCTAATGTTTCATGCGCTTTATAAAAAAAATATGCTTTCAGCCCAAAATACCGATGCTTTCGTGGTGTTGCAGGATGATGATGCTTTTATAGCTATTTATCAAAACGGAGAGTATGTTCAATCAAGACCACTTAGGTATTCAATAAAAAATATTAGCGAGAAATTTGCTACTTTAAGCGGCAATAAGCTAAACGATAATGTTTTTTTAAATATTATAAAAAATGGAACAAATACTCAAGATGATAGAAGTAGGGATTTTATAGTTGAAATATTTGATGAAATTTCCTATTATATAGGAGACTTAATAAATAGTTTAAGTCGCTTTCTAGGATCAAATGTTTCAAATATAAATTTAGTAACTGACGTAAAAATGGGTAATTTTGCAGAATTTATACAAGAGAAAGTAAGTATACCTACTAATTACCTTGATCTAAATATTGCCATAAATTCAAAAGAGGTTGAAGTTGATAATATTCACAATATTATGGCAATCAATTCACAATATTACAAAGAAACGCAAGAAAACGATTTTAACTTTTCCAATTTTCTACGACCACTACCGCTATTTCAACGCAATAGCGGTAAATTAATACTATATACACTGCTTGGGCTACTAATTGGATTACTATATCCATTGTATCTTTATGTATCAGGAATTATTACCGACGTAGACACTGCCGATAAAAAAAGCGAATATGAAATCAATAATGCAGATAAAATAAGGATAGAAGGGGCAATAGCAGCCCTTGAACAACAAATTTCAGGCGTATCAAAATCTATCGAGGAAGAACAAGTTGTAATTGATTTTAGAAAAAATACTATTAAAGAAATTTATGATAAAAAAGTTAGTTATCCGATGAAGGGCGTTGTGTTATTTGAGCTCAGCAATCTAATAAACAACAAAGATATACAAACCGCAAGAATAAATAACTCAAATAGAGACATGAAAGTTACATTAGTAAGCAAAGATGAAAAAAAGTTAACGGAGTTGATGCAAAATATAAATACCTCCGATAAATACTCTATATTAACAAAAGAAATTTTATTAGATAAAAAATATGGGGCACCCTCATATGAAACAAATGTTACTATAAAGATTAAATGATGAAAAAAGATAATACACTTACAAAAATCGATAACTATTTTGATGAAAAAAAACCTAGCGAAGTAACAATGATGTTAATTGTTGCTTTTTTCTTATCTGTTGCAATAGCATACTATGCGGTAATACCATATGCGCAAAATTATTATGATGACTCAATAAGGGAAAATGATCGAATAACCCAGGATCTAAACAAGGTAAACTCTTATTTGAGCACCGTTAGCCAAGGTAACGATAGAAATTTTATGATAAATAAAAAACAAAACGAGTTATTACAACAGCAAAATAAGCTCGCTGATGCCCAAAACATGAATCAATATTTTGATAATAAGTTAAAAGAGCTATCATATCTAATTTTTAATGAACAGAGTTGGGCTGATTTTTTAGATAATTTAGCATTTTTAGCAAATAAGAATAATGTAAAAATAACAAAAATAATAAATACATTTAAAGAACCTAATGCTCAGAAAATAGAGCAAGTACTTGATGTAAATATATCTGTCGACGGTGATTATAGGGATATCGTAAGCTATATAAATGCTATTGAAGAATCAAAATTGGTAGTAGATGTGAATAATATAGATATAAATTCTACAAATGGCAAACTAAGAGGAAATATGGGAATTTATATATGGGGGATGAAATATCAATGAAAACTTGTGCTTTGTTTTTTTTAGCGATATTTTGCTCTATATCCATGGCGGATAATTCTCAAGAAGAGATAGAGCATTATAATCAGTTATTCGGCGCGATAAATGAGCAACGTAAAGGCTTAAATGAATCCGAACTAAAAACCATATCTGATCCTTTTTTAAAAACAAAAGCCATTAGCATTGAAAATAACAATAATGTTTCGGATAATCAAACTTTTGATTTACAAGCAATATTTAGCAACAAAGCTAAAATTAGCGGACATTGGTATCGGGTAAAAGATAAAATAGGTGAATATGAACTGGTAAACATTGGATCCAAAAGTATTACTTTAGCAAATAAAGATGAAAAAATTGACTTAAATTTAACAAAAGGGGCAAATAAAAATGTCATTATCAAAATTAAATAAATTATTTAAAATATCTATTATAGCCGCAATATCGTTAACATCAGCATATGGCAATGGTTGTGAAAAAAGGGTTTTTAATCTTAAAATTAATGAACAAGTTTCAGTTCAAGAGGTGTTGACGCAACTATCCGATATGTGTCATTTTAGTGTTGTTACAAAAGATCAATTTGCTAAAGACGCCATAAGCGAACCTCTTTTTGGAATCAATATAAAAGATAAAACATTGAATGAAATTTTTAGCCTTTTACTATCTGAAAAAGATATGAGCTATACCTTTTCTCAAGATATATTAAAAATTTCATCCCTTCAGACAAAAACTTTTAAAATTGATTATATAACATCCGTAAGAGAAGGAACCGCTATAACAAAAGCCTCTGTTGATTCTGCCCCAATAGAAGTAGGAGAGAGAGAAGAAGATAGTGGATCTACAGATATTACTAAGGGCGGTGGCAAGCTTGATAATATAATAAGAACAGTTGAAAAGTTTGATTTTTGGGAAAAATTAGATACTGAAATTAAAGCGATACTAAACAATACGACAGAAAGTATCGTTGCGCCAGATCCTATCATCAATGCCAATGCAGGATTAGTCACTGTAACCGGCACAGCAGCACAGCTTAGGAGAGTTTCTGAATACATTAAAGATATTCAAGAAAGACTTAAAAAACAAGTAGTCATAGATGTATCTATAATATCTGTAGAGCTTGCCAATAGCTACACAAAAGGTGTTGACTGGAGTAAATTTAATATAGGTTTTAAAACCGGATTATACAATCGTACGGTTGTAACTGGCGTAACTGAAACAGTAGGACAAGACGCCGCTGGTAATCCTACGACCACTTTAAGCAGAACATATGGAATGATTCCGGCAAATGACCTATTTTGGTCAAATAGAGGAAACGGTCTTGGCGGTGGTTTTTCTCAAAGCATGAATTTGATTGCAGGTTTTAATTTTAATTTAGACGGCGTTTTAAATTTTCTAGAAACAAATGGAAGAACAAAAGTTGTTTCAAGCCCGAAAATTACAACTTTAAATAATCAACAGGCCCTAATTTCCGTGGGAGATAATGTAAACTATAGAGTTCAGGAAGAAAGTCAAAACAATAACGCTTTAAATGGTAAAACCACTATAACCTATAAGCAATATTCTGTTTTTATAGGAATTTTGCTTAACATTTTACCAGAGGTTTCAGACGATAATAAGATTATGCTCCGTATTAATCCATCTCTTAGCAGCTTCAAATACAATGAAGATGATGTTAGGCAAAGTACAACCATAAGAGAAATCGCACCAGATACTATACAAAAAAAGCTTTCTACTGTTGTGCAGGTAAATAGCGGTGATACAATCGTTTTAGGTGGGCTTATAGCTCAGTCTAAAGGCAAGGAAAATACAAAGGTACCATTCTTGGGAGACATCCCTGTGCTTGGACATGCATTTAAAAGCACAAAAGATAATCTTAGGACAACAGAACTTGTATTTATTATAACCCCAAGAATAGTTGACACATCAAATGCTACACCAATCAATCAGTCTCTTAAAGATTTAGGTTTTTCGAGGTCAACGTATGAGCAATAAATATACTACTCTAAAAAATATATTTATTGATGTAGCACAAGAAAATAACTACATAAATTTAGATAAGTCTATTATTGCATATAAAAAAATTTTAGATTTGTTACAAAAGCCTGCCAAGTTAATTTTATTTTACGGCAAGCCTGGGTGCGGAAAAACATTTTTGCTAAAAAAAATCGTAAGCGATCTTAAAGATCGTAGTGACATTATTTTTTTTCCATATCCCTTTTTCAATGAATCAGAATTTGTAAAATCATTGTATGAAGGTATTTTTAGAAAAGAATCTCAGGAAAAAATTGAAAGCTATGAGCAGTTTATTAAAATATACGAAGCTAAAATCGAAGATAGTCAAGATAAAAAACCAGTAATAGTTATTCTTGACGAGTCACAGCTTTATCCTGAGATTTTACTAGAAAAAATTCGTATAATGTCAGATAGCGGTCTATTTAAATTTGTTTTTGCCACGCACGAAACGATTGATAAAGATGTACTATCGAGAGATTACTTTAAGTCAAGAGTTTGGGAAAGTATAGAGATGGGCTCTATCGATACAGAGGAGATGAAAGTTTATTTGGAAAATAAGTTACAAAATAGTCAGTTTTTTTATATTTTTTTAAAATTTACCGAAGAACAATTTCGTCTTCTAAATGAATTAAGCCAGGGAAATTTAAGAATGCTAAATAAATTAATGTTTAATATTTTTGAACTTTACGAATATTTTGATGCAAATCAACCAACTATAATAGGCGGTGACAAAATGGTAACAAAAATTTTAGAGATGGCAGCCATCAAATCGGAGCTTATAGATGCTTGAAACATATGAAATATTGGAGCTAGAAAGGCGATGGAGAGCCTACGACAAAAAGAGAAAAGAGTTTAAGTTTTCGGATAAAAAGAATTATATATACGCTATTTCTGCTGTTTTAGCTATATCTGTTTCTGTGTCATCGCTTACTTTTTATTTATTAAAAGATTCACTAATAAGTAATAACAACAGCACTACAATTAGTAATGATGCTAGAAAAAACAATAAAGACACCATAAAGCATTCTGAAAATGTTGAACCTGAGCAAAAAATAGACCCAAGCAACAATACCTTACTAAATTCTGATAATTTTGGAGGAACTGAAAATACGCCAAATACGCAAAATAATAGCATTGCAAACGAAGATATCTCAGATAATATAAATACAGAAATTCAGCAACACGGCTGGGTAAATGCAAGCGATATACAACAAGATACACAGAGAGTTAGCAATACTCAAAAAAATATTGGCGGAAAACAAGTGGCAGTAGCCACTCCAAAAGAAGAAAAACTAAATTTTGATTCTGAAAAACATATACCCGCAAAGAGTATTGGTGGCTTGCAAAATATAAACAAATTCCAAATACAATCTTCTGGTTCTGAAGTTTCGGTAGATGAATTAACAGCAAAATTTGAAAAATCAAATAGCTCTGACATTGCACTACTTATTGCAAGAAGATACTATGATGTTAAGGACTATAAAAATAGTGAAAAATGGGCGTTGATAGCAAATGAGCTTGATAGCAATAATGAAGAGAGCTGGATAATATTTGCAAAGTCAAAATATAACCTAAAGCAAAAAGATGATGCTATAAGTGTTCTTAAGATATATAACGATAAGGCAAATTCTGCAAATATCGAGGATCTAATGAGACAAATAGAAGACGATACAGCTTTATAGAATAAAAGCATTATTATTTA
>NZ_CALKTQ010000005.1 GCF_937997465.1 uncultured Campylobacter sp.
CTGATGATGGCATCGGCGTGGCGATGATGATGGGCGCGATGAGGGAGTTTGCGAACTTAGAGTGCCTCTTTACCAACGACGAAGAGGTCGGGCTCGTGGGCGCAAACGCTTTTAAGGGTAAAATTTTATCGCCGAATCTTCTAAATTTAGACAGCGAAGAGGACGACCGCGTGACGCTGGGATGTGCCGGTGGTATAAACGTAAGCGCAAAAATCGGCGCACAGACCGTCAAAAAGAGCGGTAAAATTTACGAGATCGGCGTCACGGGGCTTAGCGGCGGGCACTCGGGCAACGAAATACACAAAAATATCCCAAACGCGACGAAGCTGCTGGCAAAATTTCTCGCCGAGGAGGACTGTGAGCTGATTAGCCTGGATTTTGGCGAGAGGAGTAATTCGATCCCTGCAAACGCCGTGTGTAAGGCGCTGTGCGCTCATGAACCGAAGCAGCGCGGCCTGGCGTGGGTGAAAAGCCTGGGCGAGGGCGAAGCGGACGTGCTGGTAAATAGCGGCAAAATTTTGGCTCTCATAAACTCCTTTGCTCAGGGCGTGCGCAGCTACGACACGCAGCTTGGCATGGTAAACGAAAGCATAAATCTCTCGACCGTCAAGCAAAAGGGTGATGTGATCGAGTTTGACTTTTTCGCGCGCGCGATGAAGCGCGAGGGGCTCGAAAATTTAGGCTTTGAGACCGCTACGCTAGCTAGCGCGCTGGGCTTTGATGTGAGAGTAGCCGACCGCTCGGCGAACTGGGCGCCGTGTATCAGCGACTTTGCCCATCTGGTGCTTGAGGAGTTGCAAAAACAAAAGCCGCAGGCCAAATTTGCCGCCGTGCACGCAGGCCTTGAGTGCGGCGTACTGGTCGCAAAACAGCCCGAGCTGCAGGCCTGCTCCATAGGACCTAACATCCACTCGCCACACTCGGTAAACGAGCACTGCGAGATAGCGTCGGTGGAGATGATAGCGGAAGTTGTAAGAAACATAATCGCTAGGCTTCAGTAGCTCGGAACGGCTCGTCTTTTTCCTTTATACGTCGTTGGAAACTCGGTCGGCTTCGGTCACGTATTGCGTATACGCTCCCTCGCCTCCGTCGTTTCCGCCT
>NZ_CALKTQ010000006.1 GCF_937997465.1 uncultured Campylobacter sp.
CTTTGAAGTAGCTTCGCATGCTCGCTGCCTGAAGTTTGAGCGTTTAAGCCTGCAGAAACGTCGATATTTAAAACACCTTTAAACACCGACATCTGCTGATACATCGCCTCGATCGCGTGTTTAAACGCCTCAATCGCGCCCACTTGTCCGTCCGTCGTAACCGTGAAAATAATCTTCTCGTAGTCAGGGTTATCCTCAACCAGGACATTTTCCAGCTCATAAACAGCTTTTTTAACGGGCGTAAAGAAAGCGTCGAGAGCTATGTAACCTTCTTCGGTATTGTCTCTTATTTCTTCACTTGGGACGTATCCGATACCTTTTTGAATGATTACGGAAAATTTAAGCTCTGCATCCTCGTTTATGGTCGCAAGATAAGCGTCTGGATTTACGACATCTACAACATCGTTTTTTAGATCGCCGGCTTTTATCTCTTTTGGACCTTTAAACGAATACTCAACCACTTCGCGCTCAGACTCGTTTTTTAGCTTAAAACGGATGTTTTTTAAATTTATAATAAACTGCGCTACGTCCTCGAGCATACCTCTCATCGAATCAAATTCATGAGATACGCCTTCTATCTTGACGCCCGTAGCCGCAAATCCAACCGTACTGCTATATAAAAGTCGTCTTAGCGGATGAGCCAAAGTAACAGCATAGCCCGTCTCAAACGGATACGCGGTTACTCTGGCGACATTCTCGCTTATACTCTCTACTGAAATTTCGGTAGGCATATAAGCTGATGTGGTAATTTTTCTCATCGTTATACCCCTTATTATTTCGAATAAAGCTCTACTATGAATCTTTCCTCGACAGGAATGACGACTTCTTCCCTTTCCGGAGTTCTTGTGAAAATTCCGAATTTTTTATCTTTTTCGACGTCAACCCATGCTACGATGCCGGTTTGCGCCGTAAGATCGATCGCGCGAACGATTTGCGGATTGTTTTTAGATTTTTCGATAACCTCTACTTTAGCGCCCGCTTGAACTCTATAAGACGGGATATCCACTCTCTTGCCGTTTACTAAAATATGTCCGTGAGTAACTAGTTGGCGAGCGAAGCGACGAGTAGTTGCAAAGCCCATTCTGTAAACTACGTTATCTAGTCTTTGCTCTAAAAGCTGCACCAAAAGCGCACCGGTATTTCCTTCGCGGCGAGCGGCCTCTTGGAATAGGCGGCGGAATTGCTTCTCGCTAATGCCGTACATAAATTTAGCTTTTTGTTTTTCGCGAAGCTGCAAGCCGTATTCGCTTATCTTGCTTCTTCTTTGTCCGTGTTGTCCTGGTGCATAATTTCTTTTTTCTAAAGCGCTTTTACCGGCAAGTCTTCTTTCGCCTTTTAACGCAAGAGACACACCAAGACGTCTTTCTAATTTTTCAACGGGTCCTCTATATCTAGCCATAATAATTCTCCTAAATTTCTAATTATACGCGGCGGCGTTTTGGCGGTCTGCAACCATTATGCGGAAGCGGAGTTATATCTTTTAAAAACGTTACTTTTATGCCCTCTACCGCGCCTACGCTCTTGACTGCGGTCTCTCTGCCGCTGCCAGGACCTTGTACTTTGATGCCTACTTCTTTTATACCGTGCTCTTTTGCTTTAGTTAGAGCGTCTTCGACTGCTTGTTGGGCTGCATAAGGAGTTGATTTTTTACTTCCTTTAAAGCCTAGTCCGCCAGCACTACTCCAAGCGATAGCATTTCCCATCTCATCGGTAACCGTTACCATCGTATTGTTAAAAGTCGCGCTTATATAAACGATACCTTTAGCGATACTTTTTCTTACAATTTTCTTTTTAACTACTTTTCTTTTTGCCATCGCTTATCCTTATTTAGTCGCAGCGCCGACTGTTTTGCGCTTGCCTTTTCTAGTTCTAGCGTTTGTTTTAGTCTTTTGACCGCGCACCGGAAGACCTTTTCTGTGTCTTAGACCGCGGTAGCTTCCTAAGTCCATAAGAGCCTTGATATCCATAGCGACGCTTTTTCTAAGGTCGCCTTCCACTACGTGGTTCTCTTGGATCTCTTTGCGGATAGCCGCAGCTTCGTCTTCGGTTAGATCGTTTACTCTTTTATCGTAAGAAATTTTGGTAGCATCCAAAATTTGACGAGATTTGTGAAGACCGATACCGTAAATATAGGTCAAACCGTATTCGATTCTCTTTTTCTTTGGTAAATCCACACCTGCGATACGTGCCATGCTTTATCCTTGTCTTTGTTTATGTTTTGGATTTTCGCAGATTATGCGAACTACGCCTTGGCGCTTGACAATTTTGCACTTGTCACACATCTTCTTTACAGAAGGACGAACTTTCATTCTAGTCTCCTAAAAATTTATTCCACTTTTAGGCTGCATCAGGTTTAACGAAATTTTAAACCAACTATTTTCAAAACAAGTGGTGGGCTTTGAAAACAATTCTTCATACAGCAATTTGTCGCAAAGGGCTGAGTATAGCCAAATTTAGCTTTTAATTTACTTATGTCGGTAAATTATCCTACCCTTATCCAGACTGTAAGGCGTTAGTTCCACCTTTACGCGGTCTCCAGGCATTATTTTTATATAATGCATCCTCATCTTGCCCGCAATATGACACAAAATCACATGTTTGTTGTCGAGCTCGACCTTAAACGTCGCGTTTGGCAGCGCCTCGATGACGTTTCCGTCGATCTCTATGACGTCGTCTTTAGCCACTTAACTCCTTTTTGCTAAATTTACTTTCGCCGTTTGACGGAAGTTTGAAATTAAAATTTTAACTCACCACAAATTAAAATTTTAAAATTTACAAGTCGCACAAACAACTTGTAAATTTTAAAATTTTACGCTAGGCTTAAAATCTCCGCACGTCCGTTCACGACTGCCATGCAGTGCTCGTAGTGGCTGGTTCTTAGTCCGTCTTTACTGGTTACTTTCCATTTGTCAGGACCGATCACCGGAGTACCGTCTTTTTGGCAGATCATCGGCTCCACGCAAAATACCATTCCGTTTTTGATTTTTGGTCCGGATTTTGGGCTCCCGCCTTCTAAATAATTTAAAATTTGCGGATCTTCGTGCGGGCGTCTACCGATGCCGTGACCGCAAAATCCAGTTAACGGAACGAATCCGCGAGCTCTTATAAATTTCTCGATTTCAAAACTAAGCTCTTTAAAGTGCATTCCCGCTTTTACGGTATCTATCGCAAAGTATAACGCGTCTTTAGCGCAAGCGATCAGTTTTTCGTCCTCGCGAGAAATTTGACCCACACCCCAAGTCCTCGCCGAGTCGCCGAAATATCCGTTTAAATTTGAACCGATATCGACGCTTACGATGTCGCCTTCTTGTAGTTTGTATTCATTCGGGATACCATGGATGACTACTTCGTTTACGCTTATGCAAGCTGCGTTTGGAAAGCCATAAAGCCCCTTAAACGCTGGCTTTGCGCCCGCAGCCCTTATCATGTCGTCGCAAATTTTATCTATTTCGAGCAGTGAGATACCGGGCTTGATCACGCTTTTCACGTAGTCGAGGGTTTGAGCGACGATTTTATTCGCCGCTCGCATTTTCTCTATGTCGTTTGGTTGCATAATGGTTATAGCCATTACAAGCCTACCGCACTTAGAGTTTGATATTTGTTCATATAAATTTGAGCTTCTATCCTTCGCATCGTATCAAGCGCAACAGAAACTACGATCAGCACAGACGTGCCGCCGAAATAAAACGGAACGCCCATAATTTTAACGAGCACCCAAGGAAGCGTCGAGATAAGTCCGAGGTAAATCGCGCCGCTAAAAGTTAGTCTTGATGCCACTTCGTTTAGATAGCCCGCAGTGCCCTCGCCTGGTCTAATGCCTGGAATAAATCCGCCCTGTCTTTTTAAATTTTCGCTGATATCTTTTGCGTTAAACGCGATCGAAGCGTAAAAATATGCAAAAAATACGACCAGTAAGAACGTTAAAAAGTTGAAAAAATAGCTATTTGGATTTAAAAAATCGTGAATAGCTTGGATGTAAGGATTTGTACTGGCCTGCAAAATAGTGCTTGGGAACATCAAAATCGCACTGGCGAAAATCGGAGGAATAACGCCGCTTAAATTTACCTTAATAGGTATATAGTTCATAATGCGTTTGTTTTGATTTTCCATCACTACCTTACGCGAATAGCTCACCGGCACGCGTCTCTCGCCCATCTCGACGTAGATAACTATGCCTACCGTGACCAAGATAACAAGCAAAATTACGATAACTACAAGGAAGTTCATCTCGCCCGTATTTACCAAATTTACCGTTCCGCCGATAGCTGAAGGTATGCCGCTAACGATACCCGCGAAGATAATAAGGCTGATACCGTTGCCGATACCGCGCTGAGTGATCTGCTCGCCTATCCACATCAAAAGCATAGTTCCAGTTAACATCGAAGCTGCCGCAATCGCGATAAATAAATTCATATCTATCATTATCGCGTCCTCTCCGCCTCTACCGTGAAGGCTCTGAAGCCCCATACTAACGCCCACTGCTTGAACAAGGGTAATAATAATAGTAGCGTAACGGATGATCTGCATATACTTTTGCATGCCGTCGCGGTCTTTTTTCATCTTGCCCAAATTTGGGAAAGTAGCCGCTAAAAGCTCCATAATAATCGATGCTGTGATGTATGGCATAATGCCTAGAGAGATGATGCTGAGGCGCTCTGCAGCCTTACCGCTGAACATATTAAATAACCCCAGCGCGTTTGCGGAATTCGAATCGAAAAACTCTTTAATAACATTGACGTTTACGCCAGGAACCGGCACGTATGCCAGTATCCTGTAAGCAAATAAAAATGCCAACGTGATTAAAATCTTGTTGGTCAATGTCTTATTCATTACGCACGTCCGCTAACGGTTACGTTCTCGTCTTTGATTTTCGAAGCCAAATCTTTTGCGCTCACTCCGATCAATTTGATTTTCTTGACGCTGCTTGAAATTTTATGTACGGTAGCGATAGTAGCGATAGTGATCTCACTTAGCTCTTTTACCGCAACGATTTTTTCTACGTTGATTACGTAAGGTTTCTCAAATTTAGAAGCGAAGCCTACCTTTGGAAGGCGTCTTTGAAGCGGTTGCTGACCGCCCTCGAAGCCTCTTTTTTCATTGTAGCCTTTTCTAGCTCTTTGACCTTTGTGTCCTTTGCCCGCTGTTTTACCTTGACCGCTACCTTGACCGCGACCTAGTCTTTTGATTTGTCTAGTCGAGCCCTCGGCAGGTTTTAAATTTTCTAGTCCCATATCTTCTCCTTAGCCTTTAAGCATACTTAGCGCTTTTAAAGTAGCGCGAACAACGTTTGCCGAATTGTTTGAGCCAAGCGATTTTGTTAGGATGTCCTTGATGCCCGCAAGCTCTAGAATAGGACGAGCACTACCGCCCGCGATCACGCCCGTACCTTCGCTGGCAGGGCGAAGTAAAACGCGGCTAGCGTTAAATTTAACTTCTACGTCGTGAGGTATAGTCGAGCCTTTTCTTTTTACCTCGATGATATTTTTAAACGCGTCGTCTACGGCTTTTCTCATAGCGTCCGGCACCTCTTTCGCTTTACCGAAGCCAAAGCCTACTAGGCCGTTTCTGTTTCCTACTACGACAAGAGCCGTAAATCTAAATCTACGACCGCCCTTTACGACCTTTGTAACGCGGCCGATATCAACCATTACTTCTTCGAATTCTTCTCTGTTATATTTTTCCATAGCGATTTTCCTTATAGTTTGATACCGTTTTCACGTAATGCGTCTGCAAAAGCCGCTACGACTCCGTGATACAAATAGCCGTTTCTGTCGAATAATGCCGTTTCTATTTTTTTAGCTTTTAGAGTTTTTGCAAATTCTTTAGCCAAAGTTACGGCGCCTTCTTTGTTTGCTTTTACGCCTAGTTTTCTGCCGTCGGCTGCCGCTAGAGTTACGGCTGCTACGTCGTCGATAGCTTGGACGTAAAGAGTTCTGTTTGATTTGAAGATAGAAATTCTAGGCAATACCGCAGTGCCGGAAATTTTGGCTCTGATTCTTCTTTTTCTCTTGATTCTAAGAGCGAGTTTTCTTTTTAATACATTTGCTGTCATTATCTATCCCTTACTTCTTAGATGTCTTACCGGCTTTGCGGATGATGCGCTCTTCTACGTATTTAACGCCTTTGCCCTTATACGGTTCAGGCGGTCTGTACGCTCTGACTTGAGCTGCGATCTGGCCTACCACTTGCTTATCGTCGCCTTTGATAGTTATGATGTTTTTCTCTACGCTGATTTCAACGCCTTTTGGCACTTCGTGATTTATCGGGTGAGAAAATCCTAAAGTAAGCTCAAGTACCTGGCCTTTAGCTGCGGCTTTGTAACCGACGCCGTTGATCTCAAGCTGGCGAACAAAACCTTTTGTAATGCCGATGACGATATTGTTTGCAAGCGCTCTATAGGTGCCCCAGTAGGCTCTATCTTGTCTCTCGTCGCTCTTTGGAGAAAATACTATGTGAGCATCCTCAACTTTAACGTCTACGTGCCCTTTTGTGTCAAGCTCCTTTAAATGAGCGCCTTTTTTAAATTTAAGGACATTGCCTTCTACGCTGACTTCTACTCCACTTGGAATAGCTATCGGCTGTTTTCCTATACGTGACATTTTTTTCCTTTTTACTTGTCTAGGGTATGTCTACTTTTACGAATGGATACCGCAATACCATAAAAATAGAAATGAATCGAAGCGATAAAAACCGCCTCAAACACTTTAATTTTCTCGTCAAATTTGACTTACTTTTTTTGGATCTACTTCCTAAAATTTGCCGTCAAATTTGACATCGTCGTTTTTAAATTTAGCTTTGGCAAATTTGGATAAATTGGCAAGTCGAGCTAAATTTGGGAAGCTTTTTAAATTTAAACTTCCGATTTTAAATTTTAGAAATTTGACGGCGAAAATTTTTCGTAAATTTTATAAACTACAAAAAGATGCCTAGTCAAATTTCATTTTAAGGCAATCCGAAACGCCACCTCGTCGTAAATACGACAAGACTACCGAATCAGACTACGCTTCAAAGATTCAAAAACGATGCTCTGCTGTAAATCCAGCAAGCTCACCGCTTCAAGCTTCTTTTTAAGGTAATCTAAAACGCTACCCCGTAGCAAACACAACAAGCCTACCGAATTAGATTACATTTTCAAGGATGCAACAACGATGCCCCGCATCGTTGTTGTCCATTACCACACAGAGCAGAGGATTTCGCCGCCTACGCCAGCTTTGTGAGCGTCTTCATTGCTTAAAACGCCTTTGCTGGTGCTAACGATGATCGTTCCGTAGCCGTTTTTAAATCTCTTGATCTCGTCTTTTCCCTTATAAACGCGGCGACCCGGGCTTGATACGCGCTTAAGCTCGTTAATCACGCTTCTACCGTGCTCGTCATATTTCAAAACTACGTTTATAAATTTCTTTTTATCTTCTTCTACGACGTTGTAGCTCTCGATATAGCCTTTAGCCGCAAGGATAGATAAAGTAGCCTCGACGACGTTTGAATGAAGAAGCTTTGTAGTTTCAAGTCTTCTCATTGCGGCGTTTCTAATGCGAGTTAGTCCGTCTGAAATTAAGTCGTTTAACATTTCTCTTCCTTACCAGCTTGCTTTTTTTAGACCTGGGATTAGTCCCTCGTTAGCCATTTTTCTTAGGCATACGCGGCAAATTCCAAAATCTTTATAAACCGAATGCGGACGTCCGCAAATTTGGCATCTCGTATAGCCGCGAACCGCAAATTTAGGCTTTCTGGCAGCCTTTGCTATCATTGATTTTTTCGCCATATTACTTTCCTTTCGCAAACGGCAAACCAAATAGCTCAAGCAATTTGAATGCCTCTTTGTCGCTGTTTGTCGTCGTGACTATAACTATATTCATACCGTGAGTGCGTAAAATCTTATCGTACTCGACCTCTGGGAACATTAGCTGCTCGTTAAGACCGAAGTTGTAGTTTCCGCGTCCATCAAAACCGTCTTTTGGAAGGCCTCTAAAGTCCTTAACTCTCGGTAGCGCGATAGAGATTAATTTGTCTAAAAACGCAAACATATTCTCTTTTCTAAGCGTTACTTTTACGCCTACAGGAAAACCCTCGCGCACTTTAAAGCCAGCAACCGATTTTTTAGCGTCGGTAACTACGGCTTTTTGTCCGGCGATTAGCGAAATAGTATCGGCGATGTTTTGAAGTTGCTTTTGATCTTTAGCCGATTCACCAGCGCCTACGCTTATCACGATCTTTTCGATCGCAGGGATTAGCATAGGATTTTTGATGTCGAATTCTTTAGCCAAAGCAGGCTTTACGACCTCGTTATATTTAGCTTTTAATCTATTCATTTTCAGCCCTCAACTTTTGCAACGTTTGAGATATCAATAGGCATCTCTTTATTGATAAAGCCGCCGTTTGGGGTCTTTTCGCTAGGTTTTATAGCTTTTTTAGCCACCTTGCAGCCCTCGACGATGACTTGTCCTTTTTTGGCTAGGACGGATAAAATTTTACCTGTTTTACCTTTGTCGTCGCCTGCGATGATCTTAACGGTATCGCCTTTTTTTACTTTAAATTTAACATTAGCCATTATAACACCTCCGGAGCAAGCGAAACGATTTTCATAAAGTTAGCATATCTAACCTCACGGCCGACCGGTCCAAAGATACGAGTACCGATAGGCTCGCGTTTGTTATCTAGGATGACGGCTGCGTTTTCGTCGAAGCGGATTAGTGAGCCGTTATCTCTTTGAACCTCTTTTTTAGTTCTAACGACGACCGCTTTTACCACTTGACCTTTTTTGATCTTACCATTTGGAAGCGCCTTTTTGACCGAGCAGATGATAACGTCGCCAAGCGTCGCGTATCTTCTCTTGCTGCCGCCCAAAACTTTAATGCACATTAGCTCTTTCGCGCCGCTATTGTCAGCAACCGTAAGCCTCGTAAAAGATTGTATCATTACTCAACCCCCGTCGCTAAAATAGTCTTTAAGCGGAAAGATTTTCTCGCGCTTAGCGGTCTGCATTCGATAGCTACAACCGTATCACCCGCTTTTGTTTCGTTCTTTTCGTCGTGAATCATATATTTTTTAAAGCGTTTTACGAATTTGTGGTATCTTGGGTGCATAACGCGTCTCTCAACCAAAATCGTAGCCGTCTTATCGCCGGCCTTTTGTAAAACAACACCTTGAATTTCTCTTTTTAATGCCATTTCTCACCCCTTACTTTGAAGCGCTAATTGCAGTATTGATTTGCGCTATTTCCTTGCGGACGGCGCTAATCTCGTTAGGGTTGCTTAGCTGCATAGTTTTTAGCTTTTGTCTTAAAGTAAATAAAAGCACCTTTTTCTCTTTCAATAACGCGTTAAGTTCTGCAACGCTTTTGTCTTTAATATCAGTATATTTCATTTTCACTCTCTCGCGTTACGATTTTAGTCTTAAACGGAAGTTTGTGGATGGCTAGAGTTAGAGCTTCACGCGCTAATTCCTCATCTACGCCCGCCATTTCGACTATTATACGACCTGGTTTTATATTCATAACCCACTCTTCGACTCCGGCTTTACCTTTACCCATACGAGTTTGTAGAGGCTTTTTGGTTAGCGGCTTATCCGGGAAAACTCTGATCCAAGTTTTAGCTTGGCGTTTTACGTGGCGGGTTAGAGCCACACGAGCCGCTTCGATCTGGCGCGAATTTACGCGGCCTGCTTCTACGGCTTTGATTCCGATCTCACCCATAGCAAGATCGGCGCCGCGAGTAGCTTTACCGCGGTTTCTGCCTTTCATCTGTTTGCGAAATTTAGTTCGTTTTGGCATCAACATGATTATTTACCTCTTCTTGCTCTGCGCGGTTTTTTATCGGCTTTTTCTTCTTCGTTCTTTTCAGGTTGAACGCCTTTTTGAAGAACCTCGCCTTTAAATATCCACACTTTTATACCTATGTTTCCATAAGTCGTATGCGCTTCAGCAACGCCGTAATCGATCTTAGCTCTTAGAGTGTGAAGCGGAACGCGACCCTCTAAGTACCACTCTGTTCTAGCGATTTCCGCGCCGCCAAGACGTCCAGCAACTGAAATTTTGATACCTTTAGCGCCTGATTTTTGAGCGCCTTGGATAACTTTTTTCATCGCACGTCTAAATGCAACGCGTTTTTCAAGCTGCATAGCTACGTTTTCTGCAGCTAGTTGAGCCGAAGCTTGAGCTTTTCTTTCTTCTTTGATATTTACGTTTACTTCTTTGTTGATTAGCTTTTGGATATCCTCTTTAAGCTTCTCTACGTCAGAGCCCTTTTTGCCGATGATAATACCAGGGCGAGCTGCTACGACGGTTACGCGGATTTTCTTAGCGGTTCTCTCGATCAAAATTTGAGAAACGCCCGCGTAGTAAAGTTTCTTTTTCAAGAAAGCGCGAATTTTGTAGTCTTCGCCGATATTTTCAGCCAAAGTTCCTTTAGCAGGAAACCATCTTGACTCCCAGTTGCGGTTTATTCCTAGTCTTAGACCTATCGGATTTACTTTCTGACCCATATTACGCTTCCTTCTTTTCAGGTTTAGATACTTCTACTAAGATATGAGAAGTCGGTTTGCGGATTCTGCTTGCGCTTCCTCTCGCTCGCGGTCTAAATCTTTTTAATACTGGGCCCGCATCCACGCGGCAGCTTGTCACGATAACCTCTTCAGGCTCAAATCCGCCGTTAGCTACAGCCGAGCTGATAGCCGTAGCGATAAATTTGGCGCCGCGGTTTGGCATAAAGCTAAGGCTAGCTAGTGCAAATTCGGCGTTCATGCCTTGTACTTCTCTTGCGATTAGTCTGGCTTTAGTCGGAGATAGTCTTACGAATTTAATAATTGATTTGCTCATCTTATCCCCTTACTTACCGATTTTCTTTTGCACTGAGCCTTTGTGACCCTTAAATGTGCGCGTAGGAGCAAATTCGCCTAGTTTATATCCGATGTGGTTTTCCGTAACGTATACTGGAATGAAGCTCTTGCCGTTATGAACGTTAAACGTTAGGCCTATCATTTCAGGCACTATCGTGCTGCGTCTAGACCATGTTTTTATCGGCTTGTTGTCGCCCGTTTTTTTAGCGGTAACGACTTTTTTCATTACATGCTCATCGACAAAAGGTCCTTTTTTGAGTGATCTTGCCATCTCTATTTACCTTTCCTTCTTGAAATTATAAGCTTATCGCTAGCCTTCTTGCGGCGAGTCTTAGCACCTTTAGTTGGTTTACCCCATGGAGTAACAGGATGACGACCTGAGTTTTTCTTGCCCTCACCACCGCCGTGCGGGTGATCTACCGGGTTCATCGCAGAACCGCGAGTTTGAGGACGGATGCCTCTGTGGCGATTACGTCCGGCTTTACCGATAGTTACGTTCGCCCAGTCTTCGTTACCTACTACGCCGATACTAGCCATGCACTCTGCGAGCACTTGTCTCATCTCGCCGCTTGGCAAGCGAAGCATTACGTATTTTTCCTCTTTACCCATTAGCTGAGCGTAACCGCCGGCTGAACGAGCCATCTGAGCACCCTTGCCAGGTTTTAGCTCCACGTTGTGTACGATAGTACCAACAGGGATGTTTCTTAGTTTCATCGCGTTGCCAGGTTTTATGTCTAGACCTGCCTCGGCTGCTGCTACGATATCGCCAACGTTTAGTCCGTTTGGTCTGATGATGTAGCGTTTTTCGCCGTCTTTATAAGCGATAAGCGCGATGCGACAGTTTCTGTTCGGATCGTACTCGATAGCTTCGACTTTACCTTCGATACCGAATTTGCGGCGTTTAAAGTCAATGATTCTATAAAGTTTCTTCGCTCCGCCTTCTTTATGTCTAGAAGTTATTCTACCATTGCTATTTCTACCGCCGCTTACAGGGATCTTTACAAGCAGGCTTCTCACGCTAGGTTTAGCAGTGATATCCTCGCTCGATAGGCCCGTCATAAATCTGCGACTAGGTGTATAAGGTTTATAGGTTTTTATCGCCATCTTACGCCTCCGTGTTTTCTAGGCTTGAGCCTTCAGGCAACTTAACGTAAAATTTCTTTATCTCACTTCGTTGACCTTCTCTTCCTTTGAAACGCTTAACTTTTCCGTCGATTCTAAGCGAATTTACGCGAAGCGGCGTTACCCCAAAATATTCTTTCAAAATTTCTTTCAGCCTATTTTTAGTCATCTTAGGCGAAGTTTGTATAACGACCACGCCTTGCTCTTGAAGACCGAGAGTTTTTTCCGTATATAAAATCGTTTTGATATCAGTTATATCTGCCATTTCAGCCCTCTTTTATTATAGTTTCAAGTGCGGCCTTCTCGATAACGACGGCACCGTAAGTCGCCACTAAGTAAGCGTTTATCTCGCTCGCATCGATTAGATAGCAGTTTGATAGATTTCTAAACGCCAATAGCGTGTTGTCGTCAAGCAGATCTTTTACGACCAAAGCGTCTCTCAAATTTAACGCGCTGATTATTTTAGCCGCGTCTTTAGTCTTGCCGCTTGCGATCTCTATGCTATCTACCGCGAAAATTTTACCCGCGTTAGCTTTTTCGTTTAGCGCGAACTCAAGCGCCAATCTTTTTTGCTTTTTATTGACCTTTTGGAAGTAGTTTCGCTCGTTGCTCGGACCAAACGCCACTGCGCCGCCTACCCAGACGTTAGTTCTGGTTGAGCCCGCTCTAGCGCCGCCGCGACCTTTTTGTCTCCACGGTTTTTTACCGCCGCCGCTTACGAAAGCTCTGGTTTTGGTGTGAGCCGAATTTGAACGCATACCGGACAAATAAGACTTAACGTAAAGATATAGGTTGTGCGGGTTGATCTCAGCGTAATTAGCCGGTAGATCAAGCTCGCTAGCTTTTTCAAATTTTTCGTTTAATACGCAAACTTTACTCATTTTACTATCCTTATTCTGCCCATTGCACCGTTATAGCCAGCGACGCTGCCTTTTAAAACCAAAATTCCGTTTTCGGCGTCAAAGCTTACGATCTCGTTTTTAACGGTAACTTTTTCGTTTCCGGTGTGTCCGGCCATCTTCATACCAGGCTGAACGCGTCCCGGCCACTCGCGGTTACCGATAGAGCCGTGTCTTTTGTGGAAGCGAGAACCGTGGCTTTTTGGACCGCCCGCAAACCCGTGTCTTTTTACGACGCCTTGATAGCCTTTACCTTTTGAGCTGAAGCTAACTTTTAAAATTTTAGCCGAGCTAAGCGGACTAATATCAAGATCGCCCGCCTCTTTATTGGCGACTTGTAGGGTTGCGAATTTATTAAATTCCGCCGTTAGGCTATATTTTTTTTGCTGACCCTCTATGGCTTTATTTTTTGCTTTACCTTTAGCATAAGCTACTATGGCGCAGCCGCATTCGCTCACTTCGCAAACTTTAGCGTTTACGACCTTTAGAAGCGTAACAGGGATGCTCGGGTTATTAACCGTTCTGCTCATGCCTATTTTTTCTACGATATATTCCATCTTTCACCTCGCCTTTATTTACCCATCGCGCGGACTTCGACGTTAACCTCAGGGGCTAAGTCAAGCTTTGTTAGCGAGTCGACGGTATCGGGCGTAGCCGCTACGATATCTAGCATTCTAGCGTGAATTCTCATTTCAAACTGCTCGCGTGAGTCTTTGTTGATGTGTGGTGATTTTAAGACCGTGTAGCGTTTGATCTTCGTAGGCATCGGCACCGGACCTCTGACGTCGGCGCCCGTTCGTTTGACAGCTTCTACTATGGCTGCAACTGTGCGGTCGAGAACTCTATGGTCATAAGCTTTAAGCTTAAGCCTGATTCTTTCCATGTTTCTTTCCTTTGAATAGAACTTGTCGCAAACATACGACACTTCTTACTTGTGTAAGAGACTCGGATTTTATCCAAATGGCTTTTTAATGTCAATATTTTGAGCAAATTTGGTGAAATTTAATAAAATTATTTCCTTTTTATAAGGAAGTTTTTGTAAATTTGGATGAAAATTTGA
>NZ_CALKTQ010000007.1 GCF_937997465.1 uncultured Campylobacter sp.
ATGCCTAAAAACGTGGTTTATAATCCCGTCAAGGCGCCTGTTTTAAAGCAGGAAAAGTCTGAAGGAAGCGAAAATTTGAGTCCCTCGCAGGCAAATTTAAAAGATAGCGGCGACGATAAAAGCGCCGCCCTAAAAGCCAAATTTGACGCCAAAAAGATAAATATCGTAATGCCGGCAAATTTCTTAACGCTAAAGGGACACGAGCTCGTTTTTGACGCTCTTGCGGGACTAAAAAGAAGCGATATAAAGGTTTATTTCGCGGGCGGAGGCGGGCTAAAAGCGGGCGCGAAAGCCAAATTTGACGCACTGATAAAATCGGGCAAGGCCGAGTATCTGGGTTTTGTTTCCAAGATGGACGAGATTTACGCGGCGTGCGACTACGTGCTTGGATTTTCTAGCGACGAGGGGCTACCTAGAGTCGTCATCGAGGCGCTTGGCTGCGGGCTTGGCGCGGTGTATTCGGATATCGCCGTCATAAGGGAGATTTATGAAATCTCCTCAAAAAAGCAAGATTTTTTTATAGTTCAAAGAAGCTCAGACGCGCTTTTAGCCTGCTTTGAGAGCCTGCGCAAGCCCAGCTCAAAAAACCCCGACGATGCCGTTATAAAGGCATTTAGCATAGAAAATTATCTTCGCGGGATAGATAGGATATATAGCGAACTTTGACGAAGGCCTCGATGTCTGCGAGGTTTTGGTCGCTAAGCTCGAAAAAAGCGCTCGCGTCGATATCCCGCACAGTTTTAAACACGGAGCTAATGGGCGGCAGATGTGAATTTATGACGAGCGAGTCGGCGACGCCTCTTTGCTCGCTGGCAAAACAAGGCCCCATCAGGCAGATCGTGGGCGTGCGCACGCTATCTGCGACGTAGTAGTTGCCCGTATCAGAGCTCGCGTAAAGCTGCATCTGCGAGAGATAAAACGGCAGCTCCTCAAGCTTGATTTTACCTATTAAAGAGATGATTTTTAGCTCGTTTTCGCCGAATTTTTTTACGTAAGTATCGCAAAATTGCGAGCTCAAATTTGACCCGCTGCAGATACCGTTTTCGCTACAAATTTGAGCCTTTGCGCCCTCGTCGTTTGTGTTTTTGATATCGCCGTAAATTTCGCTCGCGCCATTGCCGGCTAAATCCGCGAAAATTTTCCGTCGGCTCAAATTTTCCGCCCGTTTTTTATCCACATTTTCGGCGAGCAAGTTTTGTAATAGCGCCGCCTCCTCACCGACACCGAAAATATAAACCTCGCAGTCAAATTTGGCGAAAATTTCAAAGATTTTCTCCCAAGTTTTCTTTGGCGGCGTTTTCATTTTATTGCCAGCGCTCAGGCTCACGCCGATCTTAAATTTATCGCTTTTTACGATATTTTCATGTGGGATAAAGAGCGGTTGTTGCAAGCATTTTTTATATTTTAGCTCGCTAATGCC
>NZ_CALKTQ010000008.1 GCF_937997465.1 uncultured Campylobacter sp.
GATCATCGATCGCCGCTACGAGGAGTTTTTAGAAGCTAAAAAAAACTAGCAAAAGCGCAGAAAAATAAAGCTAAATTTGCGCCGAGCGAAGTTTTAAAAGGCGGAGTTCAAATTTGCGCGCGGACGAATCCAAACGATTCGGGTCTTGGCCGAGCACAGATCGTAAATTTTAGATCGGTTGCGGCGTTTGCGCATTTAGCCGCGCCTCGTAGCAAGACTAAACTGACCGTTAAGCTAAATTTGACGACAAGCCGCCTCTAGTTGCCCCTCGCTACTTAAACCGCGGAGTCAAATCTCCCGCGCCCAGCGGTGACCTCCGCCGCTTTAGGCAAGCTCCGCTCTATCAAATTTTTCCCTGACATTTTATCTCCTTTTATCTATTTGCTTTGTAAATTTGAGTTTGAGTCTGATTTGCTTCGGTTGCTATCTATGTAAATTACCTTGGTTGGGTCGCCTTTTAATGTATCCCAAAAACTTATCATACTTTTTAGTTTCTTTTTTTCGTTTGCCCATCGTATAAACATATAGGTATCACTAAACGCCCCATCTTTATCTGGGCAATACCTCTCTCCATTTTTTATGGGCATACGTATTAGTATGGGTATGGTCTGATTTTTATCTATTTCCTCTTTCCAATTATCAATGTGCCATCTATAGCTTTTATAGCACTCATCATACGCCTTCTTTAGCTCCTCTTTAGTAGGTTGCCATACGACGTCGTATTTTAAAAGAAGCTCTAGCATAGGTTCGTAGTTCGGGATGGTATCTAGCACGGCATAATGTGAGTGCTTAAAAGGCGAACTACCGTCTCTTAGGCCGGGAAACGAGGAGGATCTATCTCGAAGTTTGAGTTTATACCCGCTAGCAAGAGCAAGCTTGGCCATTTCTACGTAGCCATGACTTACTATATATCCCATAGGTTCGTCCGCGTCTTTTGATTCCGTATTAACTTGATAGTTGTCTTCAAATATTATCTTTACGTCGTCTCCGTCTATGATAAGCTTTTCGATGTTGTTATAAAACGGAGGATCTATGTAGTACTGCACCGTCTTTACTTCATCAAATTTAACCCCGCTATCAAGCAGTAGCTTAGCGGTCTTTGTAGAGTTGTTTTCTATGCCAGGGGCGAGAGTTTGTAGTTATCTTGTGCATGAGCGTTTGCGCCCATATCTATAAGTCTTTTTGCCGTGACTTCGTCGTCGTAAAAGCTAGCGTACATCAAAGGAGTAACGCCGTCTATGACAGGAGAGTCTATGCTAATGTTGTTATCTTGCATAAATTTTAAAATTTGATCCGTTTGCTTTGATTTTAAAAGTTTGCGGAAATTTTCCGCAAATGCGTCATCCTTTATCTGATTATCTATATCCCAGTATCTAAAAGCAAAGTCGTCTATCTCCTCTTGCGTTACGTATTTGCTTAGCTCCGAACCCGGGATTATCTTGGTATCGGCGGTAACGACGAAACGGGTGGGGCCGGATAGTTTTTCGTAAATAAAATTTACGAAAACGATGAGGCAAAGGGCGGCGAGGCTAAGTGCGAGTTTGTTCAAATTTATCCCTTAATTCAAATTTGCGAAATCTTAGCCAAAGGGCGGTTAAATTTGAGTGAAATTGGGGGTGGGAAATTTGGAATGCGGAGAAAATAAATCAAGGCAAATTCGGCTAAATTTAAAAGCCAAATTTAAAAACGCGGCGAAGGCTCAAATTTAACCCTCGCCGTGAGCAATTTATCGGTGCAAATTTACACGCCCAAAACTCGGCGTACAAAAATCAAATTTATCTAGATAGCTTTAGCAGATATCCGTCCTGCGTCTTTTCGATCTCGTGCTTGTAACTGCCGTCGAGATCAAAAACTACGCGGTAAAATTTACCGTGCGAGCCAAAAAGAGCCGTTTTAAACGCGCCGCAGTCAAGCTCGTCTTTTCTCGTGTTTACGTCCGTTTGCGAGGCGAAGTCGATCACGACCTTGGTGCCTTTGCTGATCGAGTAGTCCTTTAGCTTCTCGTCGGTCGTGAGGATCTTGATCTGCATCGGATAGATCTCAAATTTCGTCTGCTTATAGACGATTTGTTTTTGCGGTTGCGGCTTTTCAAGTGGCTTTATGACGACATCTTTTAGCGGCTCTTGCGTGGTCATGTTGCGCTCGGTAGGCTTTGGCGCGACGTCTATCGCGGCGGCTTTTGGCTCCTCTTTAGTGACCGAGACGTCGGGCTTTTCTACGACGACGGGTACTGCGATCTTGCTGAGCAAAAACTCGTCCTGCCACGAGATGCTTTTGTTTATATCGACGGTTTTTTCCTTGATACTGCCGTCGAGGCTTTTGTATTTTAGCGTGACGGAGATGAAGTTTCTAGCGTCGGCGGGAAATTTGAAATTTTGCTTCTCAAAAGGCGGCAAATTTTCCACGACGTTGCTGCTAGCCATGCTCGCGTTTACGTCGCCCGAGGGCGCGAAAGGATTTTCTCTGCCAAAAGCCAGCCCGCAAGCCAGCGCCAAAAGCCAAATTTTACCGATTTTCATAACTC
>NZ_CALKTQ010000009.1 GCF_937997465.1 uncultured Campylobacter sp.
GCAAAATAAAGTAGATAAAATGCGTTTCATTTTTGTACCTTGGTTGGGTTATTTGCATTGCTCGGCGTCAAATTTAAGCCAAGCAAGCATGCGTCTTAAATTTTACCACAAATTTACGCATAACAAAAGTAAATTTAAGCACCGAATTTAAAAGGTTAAATTTGGCGCCGAATTTTAAAACCGCGGCTACCACTTGCCGCTAGCTCCGCCTCCGCCAAAGCTTCCGCCGCCGCCTCTAAAGCCTCTATTATCCCCATCGTCTCCGTCAGGACCCTCATAGTCGCTCTTTTCGATGCCCTCATCACCAGCGTCACTCTTGTTCTTAGCCAGAATGTTTCTTAAAGCTATGCCAAGAAGTATCGCAGAAAGCGCAGCTGTTATACCGCCTCTGGCGGCGAAATCCTCGATGCCCAATCTTGGCGCTACCCAAAGCGAAATAGCGCCGCCAGTAAACGCGCTAACTCCGATAATAGCGCACACTTGTCCGATTATGCCAAACATATTTCTAGCGAATATCAGCAGCGCGCTAAATAACATCACGTAGCCTTCTATCGGAAATTCGCTTAATTTTTCTATATCTTTTCTGACGACCTCATCGCCCTCAAGCAGAGCAAGGATCTTTTGCGTGCCTATCTTTATGCCGCCCTCTATATCGTCTTTTTTAAACTCCGGAACTATGTAGTTATCGATGATGACTTCGCTAAAAGCATCTGTTATCGTGCCCTCTAGGCCGTATCCGACCTCGATACGCACCTGTCTATCGTTTGGTGCTACTACTAGTAACACGCCGTTATTTTTATCTTTTTGTCCTATGCCCCAGTATCTGCCTAGCTTTAAAGAATATTCACTAATATTCACTCCGCCGAGAGTTTTTATAGTAACTACTACGACCTGATTGGTCGTGTTGTTTTCGTGAGCGGCTAGCGTACTTTCTAGCTCCTCTTTGACGGCGGGACTAAGTATGCCCGCCTGATCTACGACTCTGCCCGTTAAAGCGGGAAAATTTAGCTGTTCGGCGATTTTTTGCGATACGTTTTCCTCTTTGGCGACCACACCCGGCGCATCTACCTGGCCGGCTGTTTTATCCATTAACGTAACAGAATGCGACTGCTCGGAGTTTTTTTGAGGCTCTTGCGTCTCGTCAGAGGGGACTAACAACAAAAGCCCCAAAACCAGCGCAATAACGGTGTATAAAATATTAGTTAAAATGCGTTTCATCTTTATACCTTATCTATGGCGTCTAAAAAAGCCTGTAAATTTTACGGCATCTCGGGTAAAATTTAAAACGCCGACTTGCGGTTTTAAATCAAATTAGCAAAGCAAAAGCGTCAAATTTAGCAAGTCCTCCAAATTCGACGCCAAATTTTAAAGCGACAATCTACCACCTACC
>NZ_CALKTQ010000010.1 GCF_937997465.1 uncultured Campylobacter sp.
GGCATACTAAACAAGGGTGTCGCCAGCGGTCCGCTAGCGGGCAAAAAGGTGCTTGATATGCCTTATCAGGTAAACACGATGTCGATTGAGGCGATGAAAAACCAAGGCGTGGCCGGTTTTGAGGATGCGGTGAAGTATTTTCCTTAGGCGCAAATCCAAACTAGAGGCGGCATCGAGGTAGGCCGTCCGCAGACTCGCGGCTTTCAGGGCTCAGTCGTCGGTAACGTACTTTGGGACGGCTTTTACTCTGTTTCTACTACGGCTATACCTATGTATATGTTTGAGGGGCTTCAGATACAAAACGGCCTTGCAGGCTCGCTTTACGGCGGACAGGAGCCTGCCGGCATCTTTAACTATACCAGAAAGCGTCCGATACCGTTTTCAAATACGTTTTGGTCCGACTATACGAGCCGCTCAAATTTCGGTATAGGTTGGGATACTTCGGATAGATTTCAGTACGTCGGATACCGCGGCGTATTTTATAAATCAGACGGCGCTAAACAAGCTAAAAATAGCGACTACGAAAGAAATTTAGCTAGCCTTGGCCTTGATTTTTATCTAACCGAAAATTTTACTATCGAGACGAATTTTAGCTACTACAAACACAAAATGCTAGGAAATCCGGGCGGCTTTTCTATGCCTGGTAGAAACGGCGTTTTAAACTTTGCCGTTCCGGATGCTGCTAAAAATACGAAAGCCGGCCTAGAGCAAGAGTGGGCGGGAAGCAACCTAAAAACTACGACTGCTAGCGTTAAATTTAAATATGGGCCGACTGAAAGTTGGTATTTTGAAGGCGGATATCAGTGGCAAAAAGCTATCCGCGATATGTACGGCACAAGCAAAACATTTACGAATCAAAACGGCGATTTTAGCGTAGCGGCTAGCGGCGGAAACGGTGCGGCAAGCAGGTTTGACGTACAAAGCTGGTTTGCTAAAGCTACGACAGAGTTTGAAACATTTGGCGTAGAGCACGACTTTGGCGTGCAGGCAAACGGATATATATGGACGATATATGGCGCAAAAACCGCCGGCGGAAGAGCAAATTTGGGCAACTCGAATTTGTATAATCCAAGAACCTTTTCAAATCCGCACGTAACAAAAGGTAGCGGAGCTTATAAAAATAGCCAAGGCTCTATGAAAAACCTAACCATCGCCGACGATATCAAGCTAAACGACTACTTTAGCGTCATTTTAAGCGCGGCTAGAAGCAACTTTGAAAACAAAAACAAGCAAACGGGCGTAAAAACGTACGACGAGAGCGGCACTAGCTACGCGGCAAGCTTTATTTATCGCCCTATCGAAAACGTAAGCTTATACTTCACTTACGCAGATAGCTTGCAAGCAGGCTCAAGCTACACCTACGAAAGAACCAATCCAAGATACGGCGAAACGGTCGTTTTAAAGCCGTTTAGAAGCAAACAATACGAGATCGGCGCAAAAGCTAGAATAGAGGATATCGACCTATCTACGGCGCTTTATGAGATAAAACGCCCGATAGCCTATCTAGGCGATAACAACGAATATAGCATCCAAGGCGAGCAAGCAAATAGAGGCATGGAATTTACCGCCGGAGGCAAGATAACGAGCGATCTTAGCGTAATGGGCGGCGTCGCGCTAATACAGCCGAAGCTAAAAAAGACAAAACAAGCTTATGCGCAGGGCAAAATCGTAGTCGGCGAACCGAAAATTCAGTCAAATTTACTCTTTGACTACGTCGTGCCAAATACAAATAAGCTAGCTCTAAGCGCAAATTTACACTACACAGGCAAACGCTACGCCGATCAGCGCAACGTAAACGCGGTGCCTGCGTACTTTACCACAGACCTTGGCATCCGCTACGTGACCAAAGAGTGGCTAGGCAAGCAAACAACTTTAAGATTTAACGTAAATAACGTCTTTGATAAAAAATACTGGGTCGGAATGTTCCCGTCAAATATCGACGGAACTACGACGGGTGCGGGCACAAGTATCTTTTTGGGACAGAGCAGGACGTTTATGCTCTCAGCCGAAGTTAAATTTTAGAGGTTTATTTCCCAATACTTCACTTTTAAATTTAGCGGCGGTTAGCATCTAGCCGCCGTTTAAATTTTACTTTTAAATTTGAGGTCAAATTTTGCTTTGGCTTCAAATTTAAAAACTTATTTTTTGGAGAAAAAATGCAAGGACTACTAAACTGGCAGGCGATTAGGGAGCTTAAATTTGCACCTATGACAGAGATGGAGCCGGCGGAAGTGCGGTTGATTGGGATAAAGTAGCCCAGATGTATAACGGCATGGCCGAGCTTGAAAAGCGTAGCGCGCAAATTTTAGCTGGTGCCTTGCCTATCACGGATAAAGATAGCGTGCTAGACGTCGGCTGCGGACCGGGACGCCTCAGTATACCGATGGCTATGCGATCTAAAAGCCTAACCGCGCTTGATGCGTTTGGAGAGATGCTTAAATTTTGCAAGCAAAACGCCAAAAACGCCGGCATAAAAAATATAAATTTTATGAAAAAAAGCTGGCTAGATAGCGACGCCTTGGACGTGATCGGCAAGCACGATATCGTCGTCGCCTCGCGTTCGGTCGGTCTTGGCGATATAAAAAAACTAAACGACGCAGCAAAAAAATACGTATGCATAACTAGCTTTTTGGAGGACTATCCAAGCCTTAGAGAAATTTGGATGGATTTGCTTGCGGGCATCGACGAAAGAGCTTCAAAACGTCTGCCTTTTATAAACGAAAACCCGAGGATGTTTGGCTACAACGTTACTTTCAATATGCTTTACGATCTGGGCGCAAACGTAAACGTACGGATATTTGACACCGTTTACGAAAAGAGCTTTACGAGTAAAGACGAGGCTTACGAATTTTTAAAATTCGTCGGCGATATCCCAAAAGAAAAAGAAAAAATTTTTAGAAAAAACGTAGATAAATGGCTAGTAAAAGATGGTAGCGGGGTTAAATTTTACCGAGCGACGAAAAGCTACACCATGTGGTACGACGTAAGTGAGGTAAGATTTGAATAATAAAGCCCTTTTTGCTGTTTTAACGATCGTGCTAATAGTTTGTGCTTTTGCTTCTCTGACTCTTGGCAGATACGGTTTGGGTGCGGCTGAAATTTTTTCTAGCTTAAAATCATTGTTGTTTGGCTCGCCTCCGTCAAACGAGCAAGCTCACGCCGTAATAACGCAAATCAGACTTCCTCGCATTGCCTTTGCAGTGCTGGTGGGAGCCTCTCTTTCTGCAGCCGGCGCCGTCTATCAGGGGCTTTTTAAAAATCCCCTAGTCTCTCCCGATATCTTAGGCGTCTCTAGCGGCGCGGCGGTGGGCGCCAGTATCGCTATCATCCTTTCCCTGCCCGTGCTTTATGTCTCGCTAATGGCTTTTGGCTTTGGACTAGCCGCCGTTTTTGCGGTGGTTTTTTTAAGCCAACTTATAGCTAGAGGC
>NZ_CALKTQ010000011.1 GCF_937997465.1 uncultured Campylobacter sp.
AATATGGCTGCTGCGGGTATTATTATCGGCACGGTAGTGCTGTTTATAGTGGGTTGGGCGATAGTGCGTGGCAAGTACGCGCCGCTCGTGCTTTTTCTTTCGGGCGTTTTTATGTTGATCTGTTCGGTCGCGCTGGGCACGGGAAGCTTCATGCCCAAACAGGCCGTAGCGACGGGCAACGCATACCTGAACATCATCGAGTTTATCCGTTATATGTTCTCAAACAGATTTGCAAATTTGGGCCTTATCATCATGTTTATGGTGGGCTTTGCGAGCTATATGACGCATATCGGGGCGAACCACGCTTTCGTCTCTATCGCTACGAAGCGCTTTGCTAGGATCAAAAACCCATACGTCATGGTATTCGTCGCATTTGCGGTGGCTAAGCTCATCAGCATGGTTATCACTAGCGCGGTGGGGCTTGGCGTGCTATGTCTTGCGCTGCTAGGACCCGTGCTCATCTCGCTTGGACTAAACAAGCTCACCGTAGGCTCGATCTGCGCGATGTCTGGAGCCGCCTCGATGGTGCTCATCGGCGCATCGACGGCCGCTGCGGCGAAGGCCACGCAACTTAGCATTTTAGATTATGTTTTCGTCTATAAGATCCCGGCCGCGCTTCCGACTTCGATCGTGATGGGTATCGCGCTCGTTTTTTGGAACAGGTATCTGGATAAAAAAGAGGGCTGGGTATGCAGCGAGCACGTGGGCGAAGTGATGGAATTTGACGGAGCGGTGCAAAATCCGCAGACCGCCGCGCCTAAAATTTACGCGATACTGCCGTTTTTACCGATGATTTTGGTGGTCGTATTTTCGCAGTACTGCATCGCCTCTATCAAGCTTGATATCTCGGCGATCATCATCCTTTCAGTCGTCATTGCGATGCTTTTTGAGGCGGTTAGGCATAGGTTTAAATTTGACCTGATCGCCGAAGGGGTCAAGGTATTTTTCCAAGCGATGGGCAAGAGCCTAAGCGGCGTCGTTATCCTTATCATCGCGGCCGGTATATTTGCCGAAGGCTTTAAGGCGCTAGGCATGCTAGATAGCATCGTAAAACTCGCAAATTCGCTAGGCTTTGGCGGATTTGGCATGTCGGTGCTTTTCGTCGTCATTACGACGCTAGTTACGATCATCTCGGGCTCAAACGGCGCGAGCTTCTACCCGCTCATCGAGATGGTGCCGCATATCGCCGCTAAACTAAACGTGAGCTCGGTTATGCTCGTGCTACCGATGCACCAGGCCTCCACTATCGCTCGCCCTCTCTCGCCCGTCGCAGGAGTGGTCGTCGCGATAGCGGGCATGCTAAAGTGCAGTCCGCTCGATATTGTCAAGCGCTGCAGCGTGCCTGCGGTCCTAGGTCTAGTTAGTCACCATATTTTCGTATTTTTACTCTCGTTGTGAGGCGCGAAATGCAGCTTCCTAGATGGACGTTTGAGGACGCGTACGGCGACTTTGACGATGCGAGATTTACGGATGCGCTCTCAAATTTGGACGAAATTTTAGGCGAGATAGAGGGGCTACTAGGTGCGGGCGGCGGGCTAAATTTGCTGATAAGCGCATACGAGCGCGGCTTTGAGGAGGCAAACTCCTTGCTCGCGTTTTGCCGCTGTAAATCAAGCGACGACACCAAAGATGAGCGAGCAGGAGCGGCCGAGGCTAAAATCAGAGAGAAATTTTTGCGCCTTGAGCGGACAAAAGAGATTATTTTTGAAAAGATAGACGCGCTAGATCCCTCTGATATCGCGCGCCAAACGCAGGAGTTTGCGCGGATAAAATTTCTCTACGACGAGCGCAAAAGTAGCTGGCGAGCAAAATTTGACGCAAAGGAGCGTAAAATTTACGAAGATGCGGCGGCTAGCAGTTTCGCTCCGCTTTACGGCGTATTTAGACATCTAAACAACCTCATCGCCGTGCAGGTTACAGATAAAAACGGCGCAAAAAGCCTCTATAATCTCTCAAAATGCGCGGGTGTTTTAAAAGGCTCGCCCGATGGGGCGCTGCGAAAGAGCGTGTTTGAGGGGCTATCGGAGCATTACGCTAGGCACGCGAGCCTATACGCCGACGTTTTAAATTTGCTTCAGGGCTTTAGGCTGTGCGAATTTAAGGCGGTGGGGACGGATATCCTCACGCCTAGCCTGCAGCAAAATAAAATCAGCGAGCAGGCCGTAACGGCGATGTTTGCGGCGCTGGATCAAAGAGCGGATAGGATCAGAGAGTGCGTGAGTCTGCGCGCGAAGTACTTCCCGCAAGGTAAAATTTACGCCTGCGATCTGCTAGCGCCCTCTCCGTTTGCTAGTGCTGACGAGATCCCGTACGAGCGGGCGATAGAGACGATCTGTGCGGCTCTGGGCGAGGTTAGCGAGGAGATACCTAAATTTATCAAAATGATGCTAGAGAAAAACTGGATCGAGGCGCAGGTGCGCGAAAACAAAGCAGGCGGCGCGTTTTATACGAGGTTTGATAAATTTCGGCAACCGCGCGTGTTTTCTAGCTACATGGGCACGCAGGCGCATATGATCCAGCAGGTGCACGAGCTCGGACACGCGTGGCACTACTGGATCATGCGCGATCTGCCCGCGCTGCACACGCAGTTTCCTATGACGCTGGCGGAGGCTGCGAGCACCTTTAACGAAGCCGTGCTACGAAACTATCTGCGAAAAAACAGCGCGGATAAAAATTTGCTCTTTGATATCTTGTGGCAGGAGCTAAAATCTGCGGCAAATTTCATGCTGCACATCGGCGTGCGGTTTGATTTTGAGATCGCTTTTTTAAAGGCTAGACAAAAGGGCGCGGTCGGCACGGCGCAGATAGAAGAGCTCATGCAAAAGGCGTGGCGAGGCCGTTATGGCGACTCGGTGCAGGACGCAGAGGGCTTTTTGCCGTATTTTAAACTGCACTTTTACAAAACCGATCAATACATCTACAACTATCCCTACACCGTCGGCTACCTGCTCTCGCAGTTTTTGCTGGGCGAGTTTAGGCGCGCGGGCGATAAATTCATCGGCGCATACAAGGCGTTTTTGCGCGAGTGCGGCGTGATGAGCGTCGAGGATTTGTTGCAAAAGCACTTCGGCAAAGACGCGAGAACGCAGGAGTTTTGGCTCGAATGCGTCGATAATGCGCTCGTTTACGCAGATGAGTTTAAGCGGCTCGAGGAGCAGATGGGTTTTGATAAGGCGGCAAATTTGGGCGGGCAAATTTGAATCTAAATTTGACTTATTTTTACCGTCGTTTTTAAATTTAAGAGCAAAAACGTCGAGCTTTTTGCTCTTGCCGCTTATTTGTCGAATTTGATTGCCGTTTCTTGATCCTAAAAGATAATTTTAGCAGTCAAATTTAAAACTACCTCTCAAAATTTACTATGCGTTACAAATTTGCACTTAACTGATAACAACTATCATAACTAAGCTATTTTTTAGCTAATCTATTTTATAATAATCACAATCAAATAAACAGGAGCCCAAAATGTCAGTTTTAGTTATCGGAGCCGACGAGATAACGCCTATAAAAGCAGTCCTAAAAGACCTCGGCGCGGAAGCGATCGAGCACTGGGATGCACGTAACGAAAACCGCGTAAATCGCAAACCGATCCCGCAAGATACCGAGTGCGTCGTGATGTTAACCAGTTTTTTAAACCACAACACGATGAAAACGATAAAAAACCAAGCCAAAAAGCGCAATATCCCAATCGTTTGCGCCAAAAGAAGCGTCAGCTGTGTGTTTAGCGAGTATTGCAAAGTCTTTGGGCTAGATAAGGAATTTGGATGCTGCAAGGTAAAAGACTAATAGATGAAATTCGGCTTTTTATCAGGTATTGGAGAAATAACTCCAAGTATTTTTTCAGGGCTTGACGCGGTAAATAAAGCCCGAATTTTTATAAATTTATACAACTGTTGCGCAGGTCGCGAGCTAAAAATCCCTCTAGTTTATGCGTATTCTGGCTTAAATTTGGAGGGAATTTTTCTAAAACGCATCGATGATCTGTGTGCTTTTAAAAATCATAGCCGAAGTAAAATTTCAAACTTTTGTATCGCCTCAAACGCCGTTATCTGCGCCTATAAATCAGGCAAATTTGACGCCGTCCCGCCGCTAGCCGTCTCCCCCAAGCACCCGGCCGCGAGGCTTATACTCATGCTAAAATCCCAAAACGGAATTTGTTTTGACGCAGACATAATGTTTTCTCAGTTTGTTTATGATAAAATACGCGCCAAACATTTTGATAAAAACGTTTATTTTCAAGACGGGATTATCTTTGCAGAGCAGGGCGGGCGCAAGCTTTTTGGCGTTATGCCGTGCTTTAAGGAGATAACCAAAGAGCGGTTTCATCTGGCTAACTGCGAGATTGCTAGGGGCTTTGAGGCGCTTAGCGGCGGGGAGTTTGACAGGATGTTTATCGTAGCTCCGAGAAATGCGAATTTCTCGCGCTACATTGAGGTCAGACGGGAGTGCGGATGCGGCGGATCGCTGCGGCTGGTGCCCTACACGATAAGTCATCATATTTTTTAAAGGAAATTTAAATGATAGGTATCATTTTTGGAAGCAGTATGGGAAATACTGAAGAGGCGGCGAGCTTTTTAGCCGAGAATTTGGGGCTAGAAAACGAGCTTTTAAACGTAGCAAACTGCGATGCGGCTAAGCTAAACGGCTTTGACAAGCTGATTTTGGGCGTTTCTACCTGGGGTACGGGCGATTTGCAAGACGACTGGGACGCATTTGATTTTGGCGGACTAAAGCTTAGCGGCAAGACGGTTGCGATATTTGGTACGGGCGATGCGGAGAGCTACGCGGATAGCTTTTGCGGTGCGATGGGCAAGCTATACGACGAGGTCGTAAAAGCGGGCGCAAACGTCGTGGGCGCAGTGTCCGTGGACGGATATAAATTTGACGAATCAGAAGCCGTAAGAGACGGTAAATTCGTCGGTCTGCCGCTTGATGCCGATAACGAAAGCGAAAAAACCGAGCCTAGAATCAGTGCTTGGATAGAGCAGATCAAACCTCATTTTGCTTAAAATTTAATACTTCTAGTCGGGCTTTTGCCCGATTTTTAACCCCAAACAGACCCAATCTAACTACTAAAATCGAATCTCTAAAATTTCAGTTTTCTTTAAAATCTTAAAGGTAGAATTAAATTTATTTTTTAAATTTAGGAGAAAATATGGCGTATCAAGAGGAGTATTGGCAAAACTTTTACGAAAAGGCATGGGCGACAAGGGCTAAATTTATGGATGAGTGCCTAAAAAACGGACTCAATAGCTATCAAGCCGTAAAAATGCTGGAAAAAAAAGAGCGGCTAAGTGAGTTAAGTTTGGATAACGTTACAAACGAGATGGTTTGGGAGAAGCGAAAGCTTTTTAGCACGAATGTTTTAAGATTCGTCGAAATCCCGATTGCCAGGCTTAGCACTAGACAAGGGGCTGAGCTAATCGTACCTTTTCACTCGTCGTTTAACTTTTACGATATGCTGATCGATATCATCGACGAGACGGGGCCATATGATAGTATCGTGGAGCTTGGCTGCGGATACGGTCGAAATTTGATTGAAATTTTTTATAGAGGCGGGCCGACGGATGTGCGGTATTTTGGCGGAGAATTTACGCAAAGCGGCGTGGAAATCGCTAGCAAACTAGCCGCCGCAACGCCTAAAATGAATGCTAAATTTTTCCACTTTAATCACCTAGAGCCTAGTCTTGAAGGGTTAGATTTAGGTAAAAAGGCCCTTGTTTTTACATGCCACTCTATCGAGCAGGTTAAGGAGATCCCGCCGCATTGGTTTGACGTAGTGGCAAACGCTGCGGATTTCGTGCGCTGCGCTCATCTAGAGCCGTTTGGATTCCAGATAGAAGGAGCAAACGACGCCGTTAGCGAAAGACAAAGAGGGTTTTTTAAAACTCAAGGTTGGAACGTAAATTTTGCCGAGACTTTCTTTAATGCTGCAAGACGAAACGTTATCGCTATAGACGATGCCATCGCCGATATCGGACTTTCTCAAGATCCTATGAATCCAGGCTCGCTAGCATTTTGGCATACAAATAAGTAGATGATCGGCTAAAAATTAACCAAAGCTGCCGCTCTTATGGTTGCGTTTCTTTGGCCATCGGCTTAGTAAATTTACGTAAATACAAATTTAGATCAAGCCGTGGCTAATAAAAATTTAGCTAAAATCACGTCGAATTTATGTTAAAAATAAGGAGAAAGTATGCCTCTACTAGATAGTTTTTGCGTCGATCACGTGAGGATGAACGCGCCTGGAGTGCGTCTGGCAAAGACGATGAAAACGCCAAAAGGCGACGATATAAGCGTGTTTGATCTGCGATTTTGCAAGCCAAACGAGGAAATTTTACCCGAAAAAGGCACGCACACGCTAGAGCACCTATTTGCGGGCTTTATGCGAGATCATCTAAACGGCAAGGGGGTTGAAATCATCGACATCTCGCCGATGGGTTGTAGGACGGGCTTTTATATGAGCGTGATCGGCGTACCGAGTGAGGAGGCGGTTAAGGCCGCTTGGACGGCGTCTATGAAGGATATCCTAGGCGTCAAAAACCAAGAAGACATCCCCGAGCTAAACAAGTACCAGTGCGGCACGTATAAGATGCACTCGCTTGATGAGGCGCACGCGATCGCAAGCAAAATTTTAGAGCGCGGACTAATTACGATAAATAACGAAGAGATCGCGCTAGACGTCGCTGCGATGGGGCTTAAAAAGCACTAATCGCTCGTTAAATTTAGCCGCCGTTTGTGCGGCTTTACTCTCGCGGCAAATTTTGGCAAAGCTCAAATTCGGCTCGGTTTGTCGCGTTCTAACCTCAAATTTTACTCTTTTAATATATAAAATCCGCTTCGTAATAAAATATAACGATGTAATTTTAAGCCGTAAATTTATAAAATTATACTAATAATTTTTCTTAAGGAAGTGCGATGAAAAGTTTTAAATTTGCTTTGATTGCTGCCTGTGCGGCGGCGATAAGCTTAAACGCCGATGTTTTAACAAAGACGACCGACATATCGCTAGGCGGTAAAAAAGTCGGTAAGATCGAGGTTTTAACGCCGGTTGAGGTTGTCTCCAAAGACGGAGCAAAGGCTAAAATAAAGGTAAAAGGCGCGGTTTCGGCAAACTACCTGGCTCAGATACAGCGAAGCGTCAAAAACGCCGAAATTTTCACGGTTTTTGATGCCGAAAGCGAGGCGAATTTTAAGAAAATAAAAGAGGTCGAGGACGACTACGGCGAGCTTTGGTATGAGGTCGAGGGCACTTATGAGGTCGCCGCGGACGCGCTGGGTAACGACGCAAACGCGCTATACAAACAGGCTCAGCAAAAGTACGAGGAGACCTGCTCCGCGTGTCACCGCTTGCACGAGCCAAACAGCTTTACGGCGGCTCAGTGGCCGGCAAATTTGCAGTCGATGATTGATACGAACTACGTATCGCTGGAGGAGACGGAGCTAAATTTGATAGTAAAATACCTGCAGCATAACGCAAAAGATGCAAAATAGGGCTTTGCGTGGTTAGCGCCGAGATCAAATTCGCTCGTCGCTTGAAATGTAAAATTTAGCGACATTCGTTCTTTAAATTTGATTTTTTAAACGGCAAATTTAACGCTACTAGCTTAAATTTGCCTGCATTTCGCTCGCTGCATAACCACGTTATTAAGAGATTGGCGAGCGTGACTAAACAAAATACGGTTTTAAAAAGCAAATAAGGGAAAAAGTTGCCTGATTGCGCAGGTGTCACAAGGTATGGGCGCGCTTTGGGCGAGTACAGGGAGTGTATACTCCCGCTCACGGCAGGGGTTTTGCTCCTGCAAAAAGTAAAAAAGGGAGAAACCGATGAAAAGACGAGATTTCATCAAATTTTCGGCCTTGGCGGCTACGGCTGCGCAGGCTAGCAGGATAGAGGGCGTCAAACAGACGATTTTCGATAACAAAAAAGTATTCGGCGCAAACAGATTCGGTACGTTTTGGGCAAATTTAAACTCATCGCAGATCGTTTCTGTTAGCGATTTTGAGGGCGATAAATTTCCAAACACGATGAACTACAGCCTGCCTGACTCCGTGCAGAACGAAAACCGCGTACTCTATCCGATGGTGCGCAAAAGCTACCTAAAAGCAAAAGGCGCGGCAAAGAGCGAACTGCGCGGCAAAGACGAATTCGTGCGCGTTAGCTGGGACGTCGCGCTTGATCTAGCTGCCAAAGCTCTAAAAGAAAACTTCGACAAATACGGCGCCGAGGCGATTTATGGCGAGTGCTACTGGTGGGGCGGCAGCGGTAAGGTCAGCTGGGGTCGTACTGTCGCGCACAGGATGCTAAAAGTGCTAGGCGGCTACGTGGAAGAAAGCGGCGACTATTCGACCGGAGCGGGTCTAGTAATCATGCCTCACGTGCTAGGCGGTAGTGCGGTTTACGACGCGCCGACGAAGTGGAAAGCCATCGTCAAAAACGCTAAAAACGTAGTATTTTGGGGTACCGATCCTATCGTGACGAACCAAATCTCATCAGTCCCTCCGACTCACGACGGCTACGTAGGCATGCAGGAGCTCAAAAAAGCCGGTATCAAAACCTATAGCGTAAACGTCATGGTAAACGACACCGCGCGCTACTACGGCAGCGAAAACATCATCGTGCGTCCAAATACCGACACCGCGCTCATCATAGGTATGTGCCATTATCTGTTTACGAACAACCTATACGACGAGGAATTTATCAAAAAATACACGGTCGGATTTAATAAATTTAAAGACTACTTCCTCGGCACGCAGGATAAGGTCGTAAAAGACATCGAGTGGGCAAGCAAAATTTGCGGCGTACCTGCGGGCACGATAGCGCAGTTTGCGACGCGCCTAGCTAAAGAGCCTACGACCGTGCTGATCGGCCGCGCGTTACAAAGAGCCGACCACGGCGAGCAGCCTTTCTGGGCACTAGTGGTGCTAAACGCAATGCTAGGACACGTGGGTAAAGAGGGGCTTGGATTTGAGTTTAGCCTAGGATACGGCTCTGCGGGTGCTACGGATAAGATCGCTCCGGTGCTAAAAGGACTAAGCACGCGTATCGACGAGAAATACGAAAACGTAGACGGCGCGCCGTGGAAAACGACTAAAAACATCACTATCCCGTCCTCTCGCAGCATCGAGGCGCTAGAGCATCCGGGCAAAGAGATCGACTACGACGGCACTAAGATCAAGCTGCCGCACATGAGGGTCGCATACATGGCCTCAGGCTCGATGTTTACGCGCCACCAGGACGTAAATAACATCGTAAAACAGTGGCGCAAATTTGACACGGTTATCACCGCTGAGCCGTACTGGACTAGCACCGCAAAATTTAGCGACATCGTGCTGCCGGTAGCTATCGAGGTCGAGAGAAACGACATCAACCAAACGGGCTCTACGGGCGAATACATCGTGGCATATAGGCCGGCGATAGAGCCGATGGGCGAGAGCAAGAGCGACTTTTGGATCTGCGAGCAAATTTGCAAACGCTGGGGTAGAGGCGAGGTATTTAGCGAGGGCAAGGACGAGCTAGGCTGGATGAAAGAATTTTACGCCGACGCGGCCGAGCAGGCTAAGGGGCTAAGCTTAACCATGCCTAGTTTTGAGGAATTTTACGAAAAAGGCTACGTGAGATTTGAAAAAGACAACACGGAAACCGAGCTTTATACGCGCCTAGCGGCCTTCCGCGAAAATCCTGCCAAAAACCGCCTAGGCACTCCGTCGGGCAAGATAGAGATATACTCGCCGACGATAGCGAAGATGAACTACGCCGACTGCCCGCCGATGCCTACGTGGATCGAGCCTAAAGAGTGGCTAGGCAACGCTAGCAAAAAGTACCCGCTACACGTCGTTAGCCCGCACTCTCGCTACCGCCTGCACAGTCAGCTAAATAACTCTATCATCAGAAATTTCGCCGAAGTTAGTGGTAGAGAGCCTGTGCTAATGAATCCAAAAGACGCCAAAGAGCGCGGCCTAGCCACGGGCGACGTCGCACGCGTATTTAACGACCGCGGCGAGATACTAGCTGGCGTGCTAGTCACCGATATCGTGCCTGAGCACGTCGTAGCTATCTGCGAGGGCGCATGGTACGACCCTGAAAAATGGGGCGAAAAGAGCCTCTGCCAGCACGGTTGCGTAAACGTGCTAACCTTTGACAAAGGCACGTCCAAACTCGCGCAAAGCAACTCGGCTCACACCGTTCTAGCGCAGATTGAGAAATTTAAGGGAGAGATTAGGCCGATAACGGCGTTTAGCAAACCTAAAATCCTACAATCTTTGTAGAGTTTAACGCGTCGTCTCGCGAGTGCTTTTGAGAGAGATTTGAAATTTTAAGTCTGCGGCAGACTACTTGTCTAGCCTT
>NZ_CALKTQ010000012.1 GCF_937997465.1 uncultured Campylobacter sp.
GATCCATCTTGTAGATACCTGCGGCGGTGATGTCAAAAATTTTCAAATTTAAAACGTCCAAAATTTTAGCGATCGAAATTTTATAATCCCCGAGCATGAGCGCCGCGATCATACAGAGCAAAAGCGCGCCCAAAAGAACGAATAAAAATAGTAAATTTGACTTAAAAGTGCCGGGCTTAAAAGTCATTCTCTACCGTCCAGTCTAAAATTTGCTCGCTTCTAAGCGCCTTTGCCTGCTCCTCGCTCACGCCGTAAACGTCTTTGTAAAAATCAAGGACGAATTTATGAACCTTGATGTCCGAAAAGAGCTGCGGATAGGCCGCTTTTGCGATTATTAGGATGTCTACCAGATACTCCACGCGGCGCGCGCAGTTCATCGGCGACCACCGTTTTTGCGGATGTTTGGATTAAGCCCCATGTAGAGCATGCTGACCTTTTGATCCTCTTTTAAATTTGCCGTGCGCTCCTGCACGAGTTTTTTGGTTTTGTCGAGGTATTCAAAGAGCTTTAACGCCTTGTCCTTTTGCCCAAATATCTCTCCCAGCACCCGCATCTCCTCTTGCATAGTTGCGATTTTGGCACCTCTTGGAGCATAGATCACGGCAAGCGGGATGCCTAGCGCCTCGATAGTGGCGATCGTTTTTTCTACGGCGTCTTTATTTGAGCCGCGCAGCGTACAGTCTCGGATACGAAGGATCACTAGCTGCGGATTTTCGTTCGCTAAGGCTTCAAAATTTATGACGTTTCCTTGCGGAGAATTTACGCAAGGCAGGTCATTTAACCACGGGTGCAGATACTTCATGACGTTCCATCCGCGAAGCGTGTAAGCTTCGCCCGCTTTGGTGGTGAAGTCATATTTGTAGTCTCGCTTCATAGACCACGAGCCGATGAGCTTGACCTTATCAATCACGCCAAGATGCGTCATGATGCTCTAGGCAAATCCGTCGTCGATCGTAGCGACCCTCTCAAGCGGAGATGCGATCTTGACCTCCGCGCCGCGCATATCTTTGACGCTAAACTCGCCGCCAAACGCCAAGCCAAGCGCAAGCAAAAAGCCGAGTAAAAATTTAAAATAAGCCGTTTTGGGTATAATTTTCAAAAATTTCGGAGCGGTAAAATGGACAGAAAAG
>NZ_CALKTQ010000013.1 GCF_937997465.1 uncultured Campylobacter sp.
GATGGACGGTTGGTTGCAGCAAGCACGATAACGGGCGACGCATCCGAGCTAAAGCCGTCCATCTCGGCTAAAAGCTGGTTTAGCGTTTGCTCGCGCTCGTCGTTTCCGCCGATCATGCCGCTAGCTGCACGGCTTTTGCCGATAGCGTCGATCTCATCTATAAAAACGATCGCCGGAGCTTCTTTTTTCGCATTTTCAAAAAGATCCCTCACGCGGCTAGCACCCACGCCGACAAACATCTCGATAAAACTTGATCCAGAAACTGAGAAAAACGGCACATCTGCTTCGCCCGCGACGGCCTTTGCAAGCAAGGTTTTACCCGTACCCGGAGGTCCAACCAAAAGCACGCCTTTTGGGATTTTTGCGCCCAAATTTATATATCTATCAGGGTGCTTTAAGAAATCCACAATCTCTTTAACTTCTTCTTTTGCTTCCTGCACGCCCGCCACGTCGGCAAATTTAACCTTCGGCTTTTCAGAGTTTACAAGCTTTTTAGAGCTTCCCATCCCAAGGATACCGCCGCCCATATTTCGCTGCATGCGGCTAGCCAAAAACATCCAAATTCCAAAGAAAATAAAAATAGGAAGCACCCACGAAAAGAGCATTTCGGTAAACCAGTTCGTCTCGCTATACGCTCCATAAGGGATCTTTTGCTCCTCCAAAATCGGCACTAGCGTTGGGTCGTTTACTCTTTTGGCAAAGTATGTTCTGCCGCCGTTATCCACGGCTTTTATCGAGGTTTCGGAGATGCCCACCTGCGCTACTTGCTTGTTTTTTATCATCTCTTTTATCTCGGAGTACGAGGTACTTTTTGAGCCGGCCGCGCTCTGTCCTAGTAGCGTACCGTCCATCTCGCCGCCTCCGAGCCCGCGAAATGCCACCACTATTATGATAGCAAAAATGGCGAAAATCAAAATCGGATTTTTATTAAAAAAATTATTTCCACCATTATTTAAATTTTTATCATCGTTTTTTCTATTATCCATTATCTTCCTTAAATTATTTTACGCTTTTTGAAATACGAAGCTTTTCCACTCGTTTTTGGTTTGATTTTCTACCAGTTTGAGCGACGAAAAAGCCTCTAAAATTCGCGTTTCGTATTTATCCAAAACGCCTGCTAAAACGAGATACGAGCCCTCTTTTAGCAAATTTATCAAATCATTTTTTAGCATTAGTATCACGTCGGCGATTATATTTGCTACGACGACATCGTATTTTTTATCCAAATTCGCCACCGAACCGGTCCAAATTTGATTAAATTTAACTCCGTTTAGCTCGGCGTTTTTATGCGAGCTTTGCACTGCTTGCTCGTCCGTATCGCAGGCATCCGTGACGCATCCTAGCTTTGCTAGGGCGATGCTTAGTATTCCGCTTCCGCAGCCTACATCAAGCGCACTCATACCGTTTGCGGCATATTTTTGCAGATACTCTATGCAAGCGCTCGTACTCTCGTGGTGACCCGAACCAAAGGCAAGAGCGGGGTCGATGATGATATTTTCAAACCCGTCTTTAGACTCTTCCCAGCTTGGGTGGATGTAAATTTTACCGATCTCTATCGGTCTTACGTTTTTTTTGTATTCGTTTAGCCAGTCTTTATTTTCTTTTTGGCTTTTTGTTATCTTAAATTCGATCTCGCGGCCGAGCGCATTTTGTAGAGATTTTGCGTATTCTTGCAGGCCAAATTCCACTTCGTCTAGCTCGTCTTCGTCTCGGATGATAAACCCGCCCGTAGTCTCCTGCGTGCAAGTAACGCCCAAAGAAAAAACTAGATCTTCGAAAAGCTCGCGAAGCTCCTGCGAGCAAAGAACTTCAAGCTCGTAAAATTTATCTTTCAAAATTTACGCTCTTTTAGCCCAAAACGTCTTCAAGTTTTTCTTTTAAAACTTGCGGCGTAAACGGCTTTACGATGTAGTTATTGACGCCTGCTTTTAGCGCGGTTATGACTTCGGCCTTACCGCCCTCGGTCGTTACCATGATGATAGGCATATCGACGTATTTTGCCTCGGCGCGGACTTTTTTTACTAGCTCAAGGCCGTTCATCTCAGGCATATTCCAGTCGGTGATAAGCACGTTTATATCGCTATGTTGGCCTAAAATTTGCCACGCTTCGGCTCCGTGCTCGGCCTCTAAAATTTCCTGATGCCCGAGCCTTTGTAGGGTGTTTTTTATGATTCTTCTCATAGTAGAGCTGTCGTCGACTACTAGTATTTTCACAATCGTATCCTTTTTTAAAAAATATCCAATTCTAGCAAATTTTATATTTAAATTTACTTTAAAATTTTAGCGACCCAGTTTAAAGGCCTCTTTTAGATCAAGCGTCCCCTCGTAGTACGCCTTGCCTACGATAGCTCCGTAGACGTCTCCCGCGCGCATAAGCGCCTCAATATCGGAGATATCTTTTACGCCGCCGCTTGCGATCGTATTTATGCCGCTAGCTTTTGCGATTTGCGATGTAAATTCCACATTCACGCCGCTAAGAGTGCCGTCTTTTGAGATATCAGTACAGATTACCGCTTCGACTCCGGCTCCGGCAAATTTGCGCGCTAGCTCGCTCGCCCTCATCTGCGACACCTCCGCCCAGCCCTGCACGGCGACGAAGCCGTCTTTGGCATCTATGCCGACGGCGACGCGGTATTTTTGTGCCATTTCTTTAGTAAAATTGGGATCTTTTAGCGCTACCGAACCCAAGATAACGCGCGTTATACCGCTATCAAGGTAGCTTTTGATGCGCGCTTCGTCGCGTATCCCGCCGCCGATTTGGATTTGCAAATTTGCGGCTTTTGCGATCTTTTCTACAGTTTTTAGATTTACCGCTTCACCCGCAAACGCCCCGTCAAGATCGACGACATGAAGCCACTTTGCGCCCATATATTCAAACCTTTTGGCTAGCTCCCACGGTGCGTCCGAGTAGATTTTGGCGCTACTCATCTCGCCTTTAAAAAGCCGAACAGCCTTGCCCTCTTTCAAATCTATCGCAGGCAAAATTTCCATCACATCTCTCCGAAATTTCGTAAAATTTTTAGCCCCGTCTTATGGCTCTTTTCGGGGTGCGGCTGAAAACCGAAAATGTTATCTTTACACACCGCGCTTACGAATTTATAGCCGTACTCGGTAAAGCCAAGCGCCGCGTCATCATCGCAAACTACGTGATAAGAGTGCACGAAGTATAAATACTCGCTAGCCGCAAGATCCCTATTTATCGGCGTTTGCTTGGTAAAATTTATAGTATTCCACCCTGTGTGCGGCACCTTTAGCGGAGCGTCAAATTTAGACGGGTCAAATTTAACCACTCGCCCTTTTACGAGCCCGAGCCCTTCGTTTACGCCAAACTCCTCGCCTTGCTCAAAAAGCAGCTGCATACCCAGGCAAATGCCTAAAAACGGCTTTCCGCCAGCTACGGCCTCTTTTATTGCGGGGATAAAATTTCTATCTTTTAGCTTTTGCATCGCTTCGCCAAAAGCCCCGACTCCTGGCAAAATAATCTTGTTAAATTTACCCAGCTCCTCGCCGCGACCGACGAGTTTCGCCTTTAAATTTAAACTCTCAAACGCGTTTAAAACGCTTCTTAAATTTCCCGCGCCGTAGTCGATGATGCCAATCAATGCGAACTCCTTTGCTTGGTAGCAAAAAGATAGATGCTAAGCGCGATCATCAATATCGCGACGCCGCCGATGAGATAGATCGCGTTTATGATGTGGTCCGGTGCCGTGATGGCAAATTTAAACACGAGCATCAGGGCCTCGATCGCAAGCGCGATGATGATCGAGCCGATAAATCTAATCATCGTTTTGTTTTCCATATCCTCGCCACGTTTACTTTTACCTAGCACCTCTTCTTCAAATATCGCTTTAACCAGGTCAAATATCGCAAGCGCCAGCGTCAGCACAATCGTGTGCTCAAACATCTTTTCGACTTCGATATTTAAAAGATCGTTAGCCAAAAGCCCTTTAAGCGCGTCAGCAAACAAAAACAAGGCTATGGTAAAAAGCGCGACCGAAAACGCGGCGTAAACGACCTTAAGAAATTTGCCAAAGTAGCTCTCTAGCTTGCCATGAGAGACGATGGTTAGGATATTTTCTAACGAAACGTCGATACACGCGACGAATTTTAGCTCTCCCTTATCATCATATATCGGAGTGGACGCCGTCACGCACAGTTCGCCCGTTAGCGAAGACGGGTACGGGTCGCTTAGCACGCAGCGCTTTTCGCGCACCGCGGTGTAATAATAAGACTTATTGCTACAGTTTTCGCCGCCG
>NZ_CALKTQ010000014.1 GCF_937997465.1 uncultured Campylobacter sp.
ATACTCTCTTTTCTTTGCTTCAAGCGCGTTTTGGACGGATTTTATGGCGGGACGTTTGGCGTTTTTGTAGTAGCTTATGATTTTGGCTTTTTTGGCGGTTTTGCCTAGATCGTACGGGAAAATTACCGACGAGAGGGCATCGGCTATGGTTTGCTTGTCCGTAGTTTTTAAAAATCTACGCGTCAAATTTGTCAAAACTTTGTCAAAACGCATACCAAATATTTCGTTTTGCGGCGGCGAGAAAAGCTTAAGCGAGATAGTCTTTAGATGATAAACATAGGCGTTTAAATTTTCTACGCTTTGGCTTATCGTCGGCCTTTTGGCAGAGCTTGCTAGTTTGTCTAAGATCCGCTCAAATTTTTCCTCGCCTATGCTTAATTTTGCACCTTTAAAATTTACGCCGAGAAATGTAAATGCGCTATCTTTGCCGTGAATGGAAGTTTTGGCTTCGTTTAGGGATAAATTTATGGTTTTTAGGAAATCTTTTAAGTGCGCGAGCCCTTGTTCGGCGGCTTCGTATGAAGTAAAAAACACAACGAAATCATCGGCGTATCTGACGAATTCGGCGCCGCTTTACTCTAAAAATTTATCCATCTGATTTAGATAAACGTTTGAAAGGAGCGGACTTAGGACGTCGCCTTGGTGAACGCCTTTTGCGTGAGCGCGGTAATCAAAATGCTCGAAAATTCCGTTATTTATCCAAAGCTCGATAAGCCTAACAATACGCGCGTCACGGATGTTTGCACGCAAAATTTCAAGCAATTTTTCGTGATCGATAGTTTCAAAAAAATCTTTAACGTCGGTTTTTAGGGCAAAATCGTAGGTTTTGAAAAAATCCCTAGCTCGGTATATGGCATTAGCGTAAGATTTGCCAGTGCGGTAAGCATAAGAGCGGTTTGAAAAGCCTTTGTCAAAATAGCTTGAAAGCTCGCCTATAAGGATATTTTGCGTAAATTTATCTTTTAACGACGGGATGGCGAGTTTACGGAGCTCGTCTTTGTTCTCCTTTGGGATAAAAGCTCGTTTTAGCGGCTCGGGCGAATAAGAAAGATTAAAAATTTCATCTTTTAACTCAGCGTAAAAAAAATCCGTGCAAATGTCATCAATGCTAAGTCCGTCAAGCCCCAATGCCGTATGCTTAAGCCTTTTTAGGGCATATTCAAAGGCGTTGCTAGTAAAAATATCCTCTAAGCTTAAATCAAACACAAAACTCCTTTTTGATGGTTTTGCAATTTCGCGGTGCGAAATTAGATTCGATCTACCTTTATCTTGCCTAGTCCAAAAACGGTGCTTTTACCAACGCCCGTGATACAGGCTAGCTGCAAAAGCCTTGCCGAGCGTTCGTCAAGTCCAAAAACCCGCATTTTACCGATTATGCCGCCAAACTGCATTTTAGCGTGCTGGCGGTTTGAGTAGCGGTTAAGATCGTAAAATCTCAAATCCTGCTCGAAGCGGTCAAATTTGACTTCAAATTTATCCATGCTTTTGCCCGTTATACTTTCAAAGCGCATAGCGACTTGGCGGATAAAGGATTTAAAATCGATATCGCGGCAAACGAGAACGTTTTTTTGTTTTATGCGAAGCGGTGTTTGAAGCGAAATTTCATAATCGCCTGCGGTGAAATCGGGCGTGAAATTTAACGTTTCGTGAGTCTTTGAATATAAAAATTTAGGATCAAAGATTTTACCGTTTAAGCTCATATGCGTAAATTTAAATTTGCCCCTATTGACGCCAAGACCGATTTCTTGCATATTTTGGATAGCTATAACAATATGATGTAGGCAATTTGTAGCATAATCAAAAAGTATAATTTTAAAATCGAAACTTCTTTGATTAAGGTTAATATCTAGTCTAAAATTCGGGGTATCGGATACGTTTTCAAAAAAATCGTTATACACGCACCGCTCGCTAATGCCGCACTCCTCGCAGTTTACGCCTATATATGGGCAACAAGCTCGCCTAAGAGCGTATCCTAAAGCGCCTCTAATCGTCGAGCCGATAAAAGGATAGGAGGGCTTTAAATCTATGCCGTGGACACCTACTTCTAAGTATTTAAGCATGGATAACCTTTGCGATATTTTTGTGAAAATTATACTATAAAATAAGCTTTTATGCTCTAAGCTATGCAAAAAGCGCTTATGGTTGTCAGTAATTGACAATCTTTTGCTGTAGGATTTTTGTCCACTGTTTGCGCGGCACCTCAAAAGCAAACATGGATCAAAAGGCGAGTTTGATGAAAAATAGGCTATTTGAAACATTTCAGTTTTTGGCGACAATAATGCCAAATTTTATATATTTTAAAAGGGTAAAATGTGCAAAAACGAGATCATAATATATTATCACACATAAAGCGAGAGATATCTCTTTCGACTAGGATTAAAAAAGATAAAAGCAAATACACGCAGAAAAGCAAAACACAAAAATGCGGCAATATACTGACGAGGTAAAAGATCTTACTCAAATACGCCTATTAA
>NZ_CALKTQ010000015.1 GCF_937997465.1 uncultured Campylobacter sp.
GAGGCTAAAGAGGTGGGATACTGCATCGCAGACCGCCTCTACGACGCCTTTGAGGGGCGCAAGGAGACGGGGTTGTTTTTCACGGGCGCAAACGGCTACAAGCTAAACGAGATAATAAGCGTGAAAGAACTATTTGAAAAACTGATAAATGGCGAAGATAGTTAAATTATTTTTAATACTTCTATTTTTTTTGAATAGCGCGGTTTGCGCAAGCGCTTTATCGAGTTTAGATAAATTTGATAAAAATTTTAATAGCGCCAGCAATAAAGAAAAAATCGCAATGCATCAAGAGCTAAGGACTCTTTACGTAAAATCCATAATGGAAAATAACGTAAATTTAAGAGTCCAAAGCCTAACTAGACTAATAAAAAGCTCAAAAGCCCTAGGGCTAGATACCAAACCGTATGAAAAAGAGCTCGCGAGCATACCGCAGTCTGTAAAGCCAAGCGAAGAAAAACCAAAACAAGAAATAAAGCAGGTCAAAAAAGAACAACAAAAACAAGAGCCGAAGCAAAAAGAAGTAAAACTAAGTCAGCTATCCTCGGCTCCGCTGGCCGCCCAAAATGCCAAAACCGTCAAAAATCAAACTTTGCAGCTTCTAGAAGCTTCGGATAACGACGGAAATTTCGAGCTAAAATTTAGCCGCCAGTTAAACGGTAACGATATCAAAAAAACCGACCTAAATCAAAAAGGTTCTTATAAGACGATATATGAATTTAAAGGAATTTGGAGTGGCGGAAAACTGCAAAGATTTAAGAACTACTTGGTGGACGAGATCCGCATAAGTCAGTTTGACGAAAAAACCGTTAGGGTGGTATTCATAAGTCAATTCGAACCAAATTTAAAACTCAGAGTCGATAATCAGTCTTTAATTTTCTCAAAGGCTAAGTCCACGCAAAGCCAAAATTTAACGAGTCAAAACAGTAAACAAAAAAATCATCAACCGTCTATCAAGCAAGAGCTCCCCAAAATCGCTGCAAATTCGAAATCTGAAATAACTCAAATACAACAGCAAAAAGCAACTCAACACCAAGCTCAAAATCAAAAGCTCGCTCAGCAAAAGCAAGAAAAAGTTGCCGCACAGGCCAAGACGGATGCTAAAAGTACCCAAAGCACCACCGAAAAGGATGAGCAAGAAATTGTGCTGGCGCCCGTAAAAACGACAAGCACTAAAAAAATCACAAGCGCTAAAGGCAAGGTTGTCGTCCTTGACGCAGGACATGGCGGCGATGATCCAGGCGCCATAAACGGATCGCTAAAAGAAAAAAATATCGTGCTAAGTATCGCCCAAAAGGCGGGCAAGGAGCTGCAAGGACGCGGCTACAATGTGTATTACACGCGTAGTAAGGATAAATTTATCAACCTTCGCGACCGCACGAAATACGCCAACGACAAGGCTGCGGACCTCTTTATCTCCATCCACGCAAACGCTGCGCCGAGCAAAACCAAGGCAGCGACTATGCGCGGCATAGAGACGTTTTTCCTCTCGCCGGCTCGTAGTGAACGTAGCAAAAACGCCGCCGCGCTGGAAAATAAATCCGACATCGAGGAGATGAACTATTTTTCTAAGCAGACATTTTTAAATTTCCTTAACCGCGAGAAAATCATCGCCTCAAACAAGCTCGCCATCGACGTTCAACGCGAAGTTTTAGCGCGAGCAAAATCAGTTAGCTCAAAGGCTTCCGACGGCGGCGTTCGCGAGGCGCCTTTTTGGGTGCTAGTGGGCGCGCTGATGCCTGCGGTACTGCTTGAGGTTGGCTACATCACTCACCCTAGCGAAGGCGATCTTATAAATAACTCAAAGTACCAAGATGCCCTAGCCAAGGGGCTCGCAGACGGCATAGACGTCTATTTTTCAAACCAGCAATGAAAAGCGCACGAGTCGTTTTAAAGGGTGGCATCCCGTTTAATCCCGAATTTGACGACATTTACTTTAACGCAGACGATCCCGTAGGGCAAAGCGAGTATGTATTTAACTCCATTTTTGATGAAATTTGGGAGAAAAAGAGCGAATTTAACGTGCTTGAGGCTGGATTTGGCGCAGGGCTAAATTTTCTCTGCGCTTTTAAAAGATTTAAAAACACGGATAAATTTTTAAATTTCGTCAGTATCGAAAAAACTCCGATCGCCAAAGAGGATCTGGCTAAAATTTATGCGAATTTTAGCGAGCTCGCGGATGTTTCGGGTGAGCTTTTGGGTGCCTACCCGCCTCTTATTCGCGGATTTCATAGGCTAAATTTGGCTCCAAACGTCACGCTTACCTTGTGTTTTGGTGACGTGGCCGAGGTTTTGGATGAGCTTAGTTTTAAAGCAGATACCGTTTTTATGGACGGCTTTGCTCCCGCTAAAAACGAAGCTATGTGGAGCGAGCGGGTTTGCGGTAAAATCGCAAATTTATGCGCATTGGGTGCTAGCGTTTGCACATACTCGGCTTCGGGTGCGTTAAAAAGAGCCTTGCAAAATAGCGGTTTTGAGGTAAATTTGCTAAAAGGTTACGGCAAAAAGCGCGAGATGCTACGTGCCAAATTTGCGGGTGAACGGCAAGCTGAGGGCGAAATTTGGTTTAGCAGATTTGATCCCGCTGCCACGACCGCTCCAAAGACGGCGCTAGTTATCGGCGGCGGCGTGGCTGGCTGCGTTTGCGCGTTTAAGTTGCGCGAGCGCAGCCTAGATGTAACGATCGCCGAAAAGCGTGGCGATATCGCGCTAAACGGCTCCGGAAATCACTGCGGTATTTTAATGCCGCTTATCACGAAACCCTCTGTAAATTTAGGCCGCATGCATATGAATGCGTTTTTGCAGGCGGCGCGCTTTTATGAGCGAAATTTGGGCGCTGAGGAGATAGAGTTTTGCGGTGCGACAGACTACGCATACGAGCAAAAGACGCTAGAGCGCTTTTACGAGTGGCACGAATTTGACGCGGACAACGGCGTTTTTGAGCTAAAATTTGATGACGAGCCTTACGCTAGCGCGTTTATTTTTAATGGCGCCAAAGCTCGCCCCAGAAAGATGTGCAAAGCGGCAAGCACGGGTATAAAAACGCTTTTAAACTGCGAATTTACGGGCTTTGAGACTCTTGAGAGCGGCGCTGTTAGGGCTCATTTTAAGGATGGGCAAATCATCGACGCCGACGTACTCTTGCTTGCTGTCGGTAGCGAGAGCATGGAGCTTTTTACGGACTACGACATCAGGCTTAGCTCCGTGCGCGGCCAGGTCACGCATATCGCGCCTGCCGTTTGGACGCCTGCGCCTTTTAGCGCCAAAGGCTACGTTTGCCCGCCTGTTGATGATGTGCAGGTTATCGGCGCGACTTACGATAGAAATCTTTTTTTAGACGAGCCGCGTTCTAGCGATGATGAGAAAAACTTGGCCGACGTCGCCGAGTTTTTGGACGGCAAATTTGCAAAAAGCGAGCGGCTAAATTTAAGCGGCGCGCAAGATACAAATTTGACTATTGGCCCAGACGGCGACGCTGAAAATGCGGATCGTTTGGAGGTGAACAAGGGTGGCGTAAATTTAAGCAAAAGCATGGATTTGCGTACCGAGACTACTGATGATTCGGCGCAGATGCAAGATGCGTCAAATTTGACTGCATCCGAAAATCTCTCAAACGACATGATAAAAACTCCGCAAAACGTCCGAATAATCGGTTCGAAAGTGGGCTACCGCAGCTATAGCGGCGACCGTTTTCCGCTCATCGGGCGGCTTTACGACGAGGATTTTTATAAAGATACATACAAGTCGCTGCTTTGGACGAAAAGCAAGTCTAATCCGCATCCAAAATACGTTCCAAACGTCTACATTAGCACCGCTCACGGCTCGCGCGGGCTCTGCACGGCGGTGCTTGGTGCGGAGCTTATCTGTGATCTTATTTTTGACCGCCCGCTTTGCATCGAAAAATCGCTTTTTGACGAGCTGCATTTGGCGAGATTTCTCGTTAGAAAACTTAAAAAAGGGCTGAAATAGGCATAAAAATTGGATTTTAAAGTCTGATTTTACGTTATTTGTTTTTATCTCAAATTCGGCATAAATTTGAGGCAGCGGCGAGTATTGATAAATATGGTTAAAGTGGTATGAGTGCCGTTTGCAGGCGTATATCAAAAATTGTTAAGAGTATAATAAATTTACGCATTGCGGTGCAAAAGCATAGCGCATAGGAAGCGGTAAATTTAGCTGAGTGGCTCAAAGCCAAAACGGCTAAAATAGGCGAAATCCGCCTATTTTTTACCGAAAAAGTCGCCCGCGATCCTAAAAATATCATCTACGATCGAGCCGTCTTTGTTCTGATCCAAAAACTGCGTAAGCATCGACATCATGGAGCCGCTATCTGCAGAGCCTTGCAAATTTGATGCTTTTAGCTGATTGTTTAGCATGCCTGCGATCATCGGCGCGATCATCGGTAGCAAGGTTTTGATAGAGTCCGCGCTGATGCCCAGCTGCGAACCCACGTCGCTAGCTAGAGCCCTGCTGTTTTCTTTTGAGCCTGTTAGTACGCCAAGCAGCTCGTTGCCCTCGGCGACGCTGATGTTTTGCGGGGCGTCAGCCATATCGTCTAGGTTTGAGCGGCGGATCATATCTAGGAAATTGGACGAATCCGCGTCTGATTTAAAATTCTCGTTTGCTCTTTACATGAAAATCGGCGCGATCTTAGAAACTACGGCCCCTACGTCGTTTGCCGCCAGTCCGCTTTTTTGCGACATTGCATCAAGCATGCCGCCGGAGTTGCCCAAAAGTAGCTTTAATATATCCATTTTTATCCTTTTGATTTTTCGATAGTTTAACTCGGCCGCCGCTTGTTTGGGTTTAAAGAAGCGGCAGCCAAGCAAGCCGGGAGAGCGGCTTATTTGTAGTTTTTGATTGCCGCGTCCAGGATCTCTTTCGCGGCGTCGGCGTCTTTAAATTCTTTAACCTTGACCCATTTGTTAGGCTCTAAAATTTTATAAGTTTCAAAGAAATTTTTGATCTTATTTAGAGTGGCCTCAGGCAGGTCTTTGTAGCTCTTGATCCCGTCAAATCTCGGGTCGATCTTGGTGACCGGTACGGCTAGTAGCTTCTCGTCCATGCCTGCTTCGTCCTCCATCACGAGTACGCCGATTAGGCGGCATGGGATCACGCTGCCTGCTTGCAGCGGATATTCGTTTAGCACCAAGATATCGGCAGGATCGCCGTCTGCTGCAAGCGTGTTTGGCACGAAGCCGTAGTTTGCCGGGTAGAACATCGCCGAGTAGAGCACGCGATCGACTACGACCGCGCCGCTATCTTTGTCGATTTCGTATTTTATGTTCGAGCCGTACGGGATCTCGATCACGGCGTTGATTTTGTCCGGGTTTGAGCCTGCTTTGATTTTTGAAACGTCCATTTTAATCCTTTGTAAATCACGTATCACGCGGCGTTTTGTAGCAAAACGCTTTGAGATACTTGCCTTGAAATTTGAGTAAGAGATTATATAAAATCTCGGCTAAATTTGGAGTAAAACGAGAATCAGGGCAGGCTAAAATTTGATGGGCATTACGGCGGTAAATTTGATGCTAAAAAGTAAAAGGCCCAATATAAGTTAAAAACTTTCAAAGGAGTTTTTAACTATGATCCTATTGATAAAAAATAAGTATATAATCCGTTCCCGAATTTCAGAAAAGAAATTTAGAGAAATTCTCAAGTACTTTGCAGAGGATATAGAGGCTACTAAAATAGCAAATTTAACCGGGATTTATAGAATTTCCATTTATAAGACTCTAAAAAGCATTAGAGTTTTGATGTCTCAAGAGTGTGAAAAGATATCTAAGTTTTCAACAGGGAACTAGCGGAAACATTTTAACCGAAACAAGCCGAGATATTAAACTTTTATTTGAGAAACCAGCTTTGGATAAGCTCGGGGTGTTTTGTAGGGTGTATCATACAAGTTTTCAGGTGAAATTTCCAGCTCGCAAGCTCGCCTAGAAGCTTCGCTTTGAAATAGACGAAAGTTACTTTTACTTCGCTTTGCTCGTAACTGCGTCTTGAAAAGCTACAAGCGTAGTGAAGTAGAGCAGAACGGAGCTAAGAGAGTAAGAGGTAAGAGAGGTAGAGGAGCAAACGGAAAGCAACCGGTATTTCTATTTCGCTACGCTCGTAGCTGTAAACAGACGGAATGCTAAAGCGTGA
>NZ_CALKTQ010000016.1 GCF_937997465.1 uncultured Campylobacter sp.
CGATGATATTTAACTACTCTTTTGGGCTAGAGCTTTGTAAAAATAACCCTAAAATTTCAAAAAAGATTCTCCTAGCTCTTGGTATCGCGGGAAATTTGGCCTTGCTTGGGTATTTTAAATACTCAGACTTTTTGATCGCCAACGTAAATTTCGCCTTCGGTACGCAGATAGCGCATCTAAATTTACTCCTGCCGCTTGCGATTTCATTTTTTACGTTTCAGCAGATCGCATATCTGGTGGATTGCTCGGCGGGAGAGGGCACAAAGCGGTATGATTTTTTAAACTATTGCTTGTTTGTTACGTTTTTTCCGCAGCTAATCGCAGGCCCGATCGTGCATCACGAGGAGATGATGCCGCAGTTTGCAAAAGCTAAAAATAAAATAATCAACTACAAAAATATCGCTCTTGGGCTTTTTATATTTTCTATCGGGCTTTTTAAAAAGGTCGTTATCGCCGATACTTTTGCCGTTTGGGCGACCGAGGGATTTGACATGGCTGCGAGCTTAAATTTGATCGAAGCTTGGGTTACTAGCCTTAGCTACACGTTTCAGCTCTATTTTGATTTTAGCGGATACTCCGATATGGCGATCGGCGCGGCGCTGCTTTTTAACATCAAACTCCCGATAAATTTCAACTCGCCTTACAAGGCTTTAAATATTCAGGATTTTTGGCACAGGTGGCATATCACGCTAAGCCGTTTTTTAAGAGATTACGTCTATATCCCGCTGGGAGGCAACCGCAAGGGCAAGGCGAGAACGTACGTAAATTTGGCCGCGACCTTCGTGATAGGCGGCATCTGGCACGGAGCGGGCTGGACGTTTGTATTTTGGGGATGTCTGCACGGTGCGGCTCTGGTCGTCCAAAGGATTTGGAGTGAGCTTGGTTTTAGGCTAAATAAATTCGTAGCTTGGTTTATAACCTTTAACTTCGTAAATATCGCTTGGGTATTTTTTAGAGCGAAGGAGTGGGATGACGCGCTAAAGGTGCTAAAGGGGATGTTTGGGCTGGGCGGAGGGCTAACTCTAAATTCGCGGCTAGAGAAAAAGGTTGGTTTTTTGAGGGAGTACGGCGTTAAATTTGGTGAGTGGAATCCAAATATACAAATAGACAGCACAAATACCTTGTTCTACTACCTTATCGCTGGTTTTGCGGTAGCGCTGCTATTTAAAAACTCTGCGCAAAAACTGCAAGGCTTTAGACTCGGCGGGCTAAATTTGACCCTAGCTGTGCTTTGTTTTACGCTGGGCGTTTTAAATTTGCACAAAATGTCTCAATTTTTATATTTTAACTTTTAGGAAAGTGGTATGAAATTTAAAAAATGGACGTTTAGCTTTTTGACCTCGGCGGCTTTGATTTTCGCGTTTGTAGCGGTTTTTAACTACCTGGTCGATCCATATAGGATTTACGATACGGATATCTTTAAAAATAAACCTAGAGAGGACTTACAGTCACGCTTTATGAAGGTTGTAAAGATCCAAAAAATCAGGCCCGCCTCGATATTTTTAGGCAACTCCCGCCCGCAAACCGCGCTAAATCTGGCGCATAGGTATTTCGCGCAACCTGCCTTTAACGCGGCGGTATCAGGAGGCAATCTAAACGAAGCTAAAGCCTATCTAAAATGGGCGATAAAGCAGGGAAATTTAAAGCAGGCATTGCTAGTTTTTGACGATAAGACGATGCTAGGCGGCGGTAGCAAGGCCGATGATTTCGAGGAGTATTTTAAAAATCCTAGCGCGTATAAAATTTTATTTAGCTTCCAGACGCTTCGCGACTCGGTAGCAACCGTCCAAAATACGGCAAAACCCCGCTTTTTGAGCCCGACGGTAGACGGACCGAGGTGTCGCTGCTAGAAGAGGTGCGAAGAAACGGGGGCTACTACGAATACTCCGTAAAAAAGATAGAAAGCGGATATATGGCTGAGCGCAAAAGAGACGAGGTATCAAGGCTGTCTTATGAAAATTTTATCGAGATTTTAACGGATGCTCACGAAAATAATATAACCCTTGATATCGCTATAAGTCCGCTACATGCTAGGCTGCTTGAAGTTATGGACTACAGAGTCGGGCTTGACGCGGCGTGGTATGAGTGGAAAAAACAGATAACGGCCGTAAACGAAGAGGTTGCCCAGCGACTTGGAAAGAGGCCGTTTAGGATAGTGGATTTTGGCCTTTATAACGAGATAACGACTCAGGAGCTACCTAAAAACGCAGGCCAAATTTCACCGTACTACTGGGAAGCTAGCCACTATAACGCAAGGCTCGGCGATATGATACTGGAGTTCTTGTCGGGGCAGGGCGAGCATGCGGGGCTAGGCGTAGAGATAACTAGCAAAAACATAGACGCGCACATAGAAAATCAAAAAAGCCTGAGAGCCAAATTTATAGATACGCGGGAGTATAGGCGCGAGGTTTTGGGCGAGTAGGTTTTGGGGCGGTAAATTTATTTAAAAGCCAAGATTTTATATAATCGCACAATAAAATTTAAAGGCTAAATTTGCAAAGATACCCCACAAAGCAGATCAAAATCAGGGACGTAAAAATAGGCGGAGACGCGCCCATATCGGTGCAGTCGATGACGTTTAGCAAGACCAAAGACGTAAAAGGCACGTTAGAGCAGATACAGAGGCTTTATTTTGCCGGCTGCGATATCGTGCGCTGCGCCGTGTTTGACAAAGAGGACACCGCCGCGCTGCGCGAGGTCGTGAAAGCTAGCCCGCTGCCCGTCGTCGCCGATATTCACTTTAATCACAACTACGCCGTGATAGTTAGCGAGTTTGTCGATGCTATCCGCATAAACCCGGGCAACATCGGCTCAAAAAAGAACATCAAAGCCGTCGTAGATGCGTGCAAGCAGCGAAATCTGCCTATCCGTATCGGCGTAAACTCGGGCTCGCTCGAAAAGCAGTTTGAGGACAGATACGGCCGAACGGTCGAAGCGATGGTGCAAAGTGCGCTTTATAACATAAATTTGCTCGAGGATTTTGACTTTACCGATATCAAAATCTCGCTAAAATCAAGTGACGTCGAGCGCACGATGGCCGCTTACCGCGCGCTTAGGCCGCTCGTGGCGTATCCGTTTCACCTGGGCGTTACGGAGGCCGGCACTAGCTTTCACGCGACGATAAAGTCCGCGATCGCGCTGGGTGGACTGCTACTAGAAGGCATCGGCGACACGATGCGAGTTAGCATCACGGGCGAGCTAGAAGAGGAGATCAAGGTCGCAAAAGCGATCCTAAAAGATAGCGGCCGCCAAAAAGAGGGGCTAAATATCATCTCGTGCCCAACCTGTGGGCGTTTGCAAGCTGACCTGATGGCTGCGGTAAAACTCGTCGAGGAAAAGACCAAGCACATCAAAGAGCCGCTAAACGTCTCGGTTATGGGC
>NZ_CALKTQ010000017.1 GCF_937997465.1 uncultured Campylobacter sp.
ATCACCTTGGAGATATCCAAAACGCGAAGTCTATCTTTATAATCGGCGCAAATCCGGCTGTAAATCACCCGGTAGGATTTAGGCATTTTCTAAAAGCGAAAGAAAATAACGGCGCAAAGCTGATCGTAGTCGATCCAAGATACACGAGAACTGCGGCTAAGGCTGATTATTTCGCTCAAATTCGCACCGGTACGGATATACCTTTTATGTACGGCATGATGAATATCATCTTTCAAAACGGCTGGGAAGATAAGGAATTTATAAACGACCGCGTCTACGGTATGGATCTGATTCGCGAAGAGGCTGCCAAATGGACGCCCGAAGTCGTAGCCGATGTTTGCGGGATCAAAAAAGAGACGCTTCTTGAGATAACCGAAGTTTACGCCAAAAATCGCCCGGGATCGGTCGTTTGGGCGATGGGTCTAACTCAGCATACCATAGGCAGCTCAAATACCCGTATCGCTCCGATCCTGCAACTAGTGCTAGGAAATATGGGCGTATCGGGCGGCGGCTGTAATATCCTGCGCGGTCACGACAATGTTCAAGGCGCGACGGATATGGCGAATTTGCCGACCGAGCTACCCGGGTACTATCCAAAAAACGAAGCCAACTGGAAATACTTCGCTAAGATGTGGAAGGTCGATTTTGAATGGCTCCAAAAGAATTTCGTTAAGCCTGAAATGATGTTTAAACCCGGATTTACGCTATCAAAATGGTGGGCGGGCGTGCTTGACGGTAAAAACGGCAACGAAGCCGTAGATAATGCCGGCGACAGTATAAAAGCCTTAGTAGTGATCGGCAACGGTATCACCTCTACCGCGCAACAAGTAAAAGTAAAAGAGGGCCTAGACGCGCTTGAGCTTTTGGTTCTAGTAGATCCTTTCGTAAACGATGCCGGCGTGATAACTGACAAAAAAGACGACGTCTACATACTGCCTGCGGCGACGCAGTTTGAAACCAGCGGCACGGTCGTAGCGACAAACCGCAGCGGCCAGTGGAGAAGCCAGGTCGTAGAGCCGCTTTTTGAGAGTATGCCCGATCACGAAATTTTATTCGAGCTTGCCAAAAGGCTAGGCTACTATGACGAGCTAACGCGCACGATCAGAGACGCCGAAGGTAAGATCGAGTGGCCTGAAGTCGCTACGCGCGAGATCGCAAATATAATAAAAACTATCGGCATGACGGGCTGGACTCCGGAAAGGCTCAAAAAGCACCAAGAAAACTGGGATAAATTTGACGAAAAAACAAGTCTAGGAAAACCGGGCACCGTAGTCGAAGGCGAATACTACGGTCTGCCGTGGCCGTGCTGGACGGAGGATCATCCGGGCAGCCCGATACTTTACGATATAAACAAGCCCGTTAGGCAAGGCGGCATGGGTTTTAGAAACCGCTTCGGCTTAGAGCATAACGGAGTTAACCAATTAGCCGCAGACGGTAGCGCGCCCGTAGATTCGTTTGTCAAGGGCGGATATCCGGAGATCAAAAAAGATAACATCGAAAAGGTGCTAGGCATCACGCTAACCGAGGATGAAAAGGCTAAAATAGGCGGCAGCTGGATACATGACGATAGTAATATCATCGCTAAAAAATGCATGGAGAAAAACATCGCTCCGTACGGCAACGCGCGAGCTAGGACGATCGTTTGGACTTTTGCGGATCAAATTCCTCTTCACAGAGAGCCACTGCATACGCCTAGATTTGATCTAGCGCAGAAGTATCCGAGCTTTGAGGATAAGAAACTTCAAAACCGCGTCGATACAAAATTTAAATCCGTCCAGCTAGCAAAGGACTACTCAAAAGAATTTCCTATTATCCTCACGACGGCTCGCCTCGTAAATTTTAGCGGCGCGGGCATGGAGACGAGAGCTAGTATGTATCTAAGCCGCTTGACGCCTGAGATGTTTGCGGATATCCACCCTGAACTTGCGGCTAAACACGGCATTAAAAACTGGGATTTCATCTGGGTTCATTCGCCTGAAGGTACTAAGGTTAAGGTGCGCGCCAGAGTGGTACCGTCCGTTAAACCCGACACCATCTTTATGCCGTTTCATTATGCGGGTTATATGCAAGGCGCCGATATGACCGGTAATTTCCCGGAAGGCACAAAGCCTTATGCGGTAGGCGAGAGCGCAAATACCGTCACTAACTACGGATATGATATAAACACCCAGATCCCTGAAACCAAAAGCGGTCTATGCCGCATAGAAAAGGCGTAAAATGAGCGAATTTAATGACAACAATAGACTTAAATTTTACTGCGACGACGATAGATGCATCGACTGTAACGGCTGTGCGGTAGCTTGCGACGAGGCTCACGAGTTGCCTCTTGGCATCCGCCGCCGCCGCGTCATCACGCTAAACGAGGGCATACCCGGCGAGGAAATATCGACCTCGATAGCTTGCATGCACTGCGAGGATGCTCCATGCTCGCTGGTTTGCCCGGTCGATTGCTTTTATATCAGAGCCGACGGCGTCGTACTACACGACAAAGATATCTGTATCGGCTGCGGATACTGCCTATACGCGTGTCCGTTCGGCGCACCTCAGTTTCCGCGCGAGGGAGTGTTTGGCGCGAAAGGCTCGATGGATAAGTGCACGATGTGCGCAGGTGGTCCGCTACCGACAAATAGCGAAGCCGAGCGCGAAGAGTACGGCCAGGATAGAATTTCCGAAGGCAAAGTACCGGTTTGCGCGGCTATGTGCTCTACAAAGGCGCTGCTAGTAGGCGAATCTGCAATGATAGAGAAAATCTACGGCGACAGAGTAAAGGCTCGCGGCTACGGCTTTAAAGACCTAAAACAAACTCCGACCTGGAAGCTTGCTTATTACGCGGGCGACAGGCTAAAATACAGCTTCTAAATTTATCAGCTCCGCTCGCTTTGGCGGGGCGAACTATTACACCAAATTTGACGCGGTTTGGCTGCGTCAAATTTGACTCATGCCTTTTTAACTTCATTAAATTTTACATGGATAGTTCGTTAAATTTGACTCATACTTCTTTAGCTTCATTAAATTTACATAGATAGTTCGTCAAATTTGAATGCGGGTAAATTTAAAATAAAAATGGATAAATTTAAGTAGAAAGGGCGGTCTCCCGCCCTAAATTTACGCTCTAACAGGCGACAAATACGGATTTGCCGAGTGCATCGACATCTCGTTTTGCTCTCTAAATTTGATAAATTCCTCTTCGCTTAGACGTCTGATATTTGCTATCGTCATCTTTAGCGGTGTGATGCCTGAGAGCGGATCGGGATCGCCGGCGTTTGCTAGCTCGTTACCGTCGGCCTCGCTATAGTGGAAGGTCGTAAATATCGTGCCTTCTTTTAGATCCGGATTTACGCGAAGCTTGGCCGCTATCTGACCGCGTTTGTTTTGCACGAGCGCGTAGCAGCCATCTTCCAGCTCCCTCTCGCGAGCGATATCGGGACTTACCTCGATGAGCGCGCCTTCTACGCCAGCACCGTACTCTAGAGCAGGACACTCTCTAGTCATCGTGCCCGTGTGGTAGTGATAGACCTTGCGTCCGGTCGTAAATAGGCACGGATATACCTCGTCTGGTACTTCGCTAAGCGCTCCGCTACCGACCGGATAGCCGTCCGGGATATTCATCTTGGCTCTAAATTCGGCTTCAGCTTTTGCACGTTCATTTTTATCCTCTACGTAAAGCACCGGCGCAAATCGGAATTTACCGCCAGGCAGCATAGACTTGTGATCTGCGTAAAGCACGGGCGTACCCGGATGCTCCTCGTCGGGGCACGGCCAGCTGATACCGCCTAGCTTGCCTAGTCTATAGTAGCTGATACCGCCGAAAAATTTAGGCATAAGCTCCCTTAGCTCGTTCCAAATTTGCTCAGGGCTAGCAAAATCAAATCCCTCTAGCCCCATGCGGTTTGCGATGTTACAAACGACTTTCCAGTCGGGTTCCACGCCGCTAACGGGTTCGCTAGCCTTGCGAGTGCGTTGAACGCGGCGAGAGGTGTTGATAAAGGTTCCGTCCTTTTCGCCCCAGCCCGCGGCAGGTAGCACCACATCGGCCTTATGGGCGCTCTCGGTAAAGAAAAGATCCTGCACGATAAAGCAGTCTAGGTGATGTACGGCGTGGACGAAGTGCTCGGTCCACGGGTCGCTCATTACGGGGTTTTCGCCGTAGACGTAGAGGACTTTTAGCTCGCCGCTATCCATTTTATCCGGCGCTTGCGTTAGCTTAAAGCCCGGAACCGGATTTAGCTCAAAGTGCCATACTTTGCGTGCTTGCTCCTGCGCGTAGGTCGAGTTTACCGCGCCGGCCGGGATGACGTTAGGCAGCGCGCCCATGTCGCATGCGCCTTGGACGTTGTTTTGACCGCGCAGAGGATTTACGCCGGCACCCTTTTTGCCTAAATTTCCCGTTAAAACGGCTAAATTTGATAGCGAAAAGACGTTTGACGTGCCGTCGCTAAACTGCGTGATACCCATCGTGTAGCAAATCGCCGCCGCGCCTGCTTTAGCATACATTCTAGCCGCCTCTATGATGAGCTCTTTTTTTACGCCGGTTTCGCGCTCGAAACGCTCGGGCGTAAAGTCCTTAACCGCTTCTTTTAGATATTCAAATCCCTCGGAGTACTTCTCGATAAACTCGCTATCTTGCAAATTTTCGGCGATTATGACGTGCATCATCGTATTTAGCGTTTTGATATTCGCTCCGATCGGGATTTGCAAGAAAATATCGGCTTTTTTAGCCATATCGGTGCGCTTTGGATCTACGACGATCATCTTGGCACCTCGCTGAAGGCCGCGCTGCATCTGCATAGCGATGATCGGGTGACACTCGCTCGTGTTGGTGCCGA
>NZ_CALKTQ010000018.1 GCF_937997465.1 uncultured Campylobacter sp.
CCATATCGTCGATATTAGTGGAGATTAAAATCTGCTCGCAAACCTCGCCGTAGCCAGGGTGCGCGCCTAAATTTCGCTCGCCCCCTTCGCCGCCTAGCTCCTCATCGGTTTCGCAAAGCATCACTCGAAGCACGTTTGCAAAGTCCGCTGCGTCCTTGCCGCCCGCGCCGTAGCCGATTTTTTCGATCCTAAAGCTCGCGCCGTCCGCAAACTCGTCCGCGCAGGCCCTTAAAATCGCCGCTCCCGTGGGCGTAGTCATCTCGAAATTCGCTCGCCCTAGGCTTACTTGCGCGCCTTTTAAAATTTCGCAAACCGCAGGCGCCGGTACGGTCAGCCTGCCGTGAGCGCAGTGCGCAAAACCGCCGCCAAGCTCGATAGGCGAAGTAAAAATTTGCGGCGCGCCCAAGGCCTCCAAGCAAATAGCCGCGCCCACTACGTCCGCGATGCTGTCCGCGGCGCCCACTTCGTGAAAATGTACTTGCTCTACGCTAGTGCCGTGGACTTTGGCCTCGGCTCGCGCGATAACGCTAAAAATTTCGCTTGCCGTTTTTTTTACGAAAGCGCTTAGGCTAGAGCTCTCGATAAGCTCTAAAATTTGCGCGAAATTTCGCGGATGCGGGCGGTTTTGGGCGGGCTTATCCGCTCTAAATTCGGCGCCGTGAATTTTGCCGTTTAAATTTTGACGCGGGCTAAATTTAGCGCCCGAGAGGCCAAGCGGAAGCTGACCCAGATTTGCCGCGCAGACGACGTCTATTTTGGTTGCGGAGATACCGCATTTTAGCACTTTGCGCTTGCGTAGGTAAAACTCGCTAGCTAAATTTAGCTTAGCAAGCTGGGCGCAAAGATGGCTAAAATCCGCGCCCAAATCCACCAACGCGCCTAAATTCATATCGCCGCTGATGCCCGCACTTGCGTCGTAGTAAAGAAATTTCGCCAAGCTTAAACCTTAGGCACCGTCATCGAGCCAAACGGCAGGATGATGATTTTGGCGTCCGCGCCCTTTTGCGCGAGCGCGTCGTCCACGGCCTTTTGGATGTCGTGGTATGGTTTTAGATGCACGGCGCGCATCTCATCGCCAGCGATCAACTCATCAAAGCTTTTTTGATTTATCGGATTTGCCAGAGCCTTTGCGATGAGCGCCGTTT
>NZ_CALKTQ010000019.1 GCF_937997465.1 uncultured Campylobacter sp.
AGAGTACAAAAAGCTCCGGCTAAAAACAAAACAAAAGCTATTTGTATATCCAGCGGCTGATTTTTAAAAGTAATAAAATAATTTTTAATTAGTCTATGTAGCAAGTTATTCAACTCCATATCAATCTTATCAACAATATTTTTATATAATAACATATCTCAAAAAAATGCAACATTAAAACTCAAGAATAAATCAAAGTAGGGCTTAGATATAATAACGGTAAAGATACGAAAGAATTCTATCAAATTCTGCTAAAACCGATAAAAGAAAATCTGCTTTAGTTGCGTCTAGCCTAAATTTATTGAACAAGCAACAAAACAAATCGCCGTACGCTAACCCTACACATTATGCACCCCCTTACGCTAAATTAAATCCAAATTTTAATTCATTTTAGATAGACTACTACAAAAAGTATGAGTAAGAACATGACCCAAAAAAGAGAATTTATACCCCAAGAGCTTCCACTGGATTTTAAGCCTACTGAGCAAATTTATAAAGCACTCAATAGAGCCTCAAGAAAACTAGGCGAACTAAACGGCTTTATAAAAACCATTCCAAACCATGATATTTTGATAAATTCTCTCGTTTTGCAAGAGGCAAAAGATTCAAGCGCTATAGAAAACATTATCACGACGCACGATGAGCTATTTTTAGCGCAAATAGACGAAACCAGGATCGCACAAAGCGCAAAAGAGGTTATGAACTACGAAATCGCCTTAAAAAAAGGCTACTTGCTTATAAAAAAAGATAATCTATTCTTAACTCGTCATATACTAGAGATTCAAAAACGATTGCAGCGTAGTAACGCCGGTTTTCGCACCCAAAGCGGAACTATGCTTAAAAATCCCGCCACGGGCGAGATAAAACATATACCGCCGCAACACATAGACGATATAAATAGATTGATGGCAAATTTAGAAAAGTACATAAACGACGACTTGGACGAACTTGATCCGCTAATTAGACTAGCGGTGATCCACTATCAGTTTGAAACCATACATCCGTTTTATGACGGAAACGGCAGAACCGGACGCATCATAAACGTCTTATATCTAACGCACAAAAAGCTGCTTGACCTACCTATTTTATATCTAAGTGCTTATATCATAAAAAATAAGTCCAAATACTACGAACTTTTAGAAAACGTAAGTAAAAACAGCGATTGGAGCGAATGGATAGAGTATATGCTAAACGGCATAGAGCGTACCGCTGAGGCATCCGTCACGCTCATAAAAGAGATAGACGACGCTATAAGAGAATTTAGCGAGCTCTTGCAGGAAAAAGAGCGGAGGATATACAGCAAAGACTTTGTGGAGTTACTTTTTTCATATCCATATACAAAGATAGAATCGGTAGAGAAAAAACTAAATATCTCTAGACAAACCGCTTCTAAATATCTTAAAATTTGCGAAAAATTAGGAGCATTTAAATGCGTAAAACTCGGTCGTATGAATTACTTTGTAAATTTAAAGTTGTTTGAAATATTACAACATGGACTAATACTATAGCGCACAAGTCTTCTATAATATGTTAAGAAAATACTAAATCTTTAACATATCCGCGGCAATGTGTTAAAAATTTGAGGAGGTTTTAACGCATTTTAATAAATTATACCACTCCAAAAAATAAAGATAAATTTTTACCCTGCCTTTTATAAAATCATAGCGCGCATTAATCTTAAACATCCATATATTAAATTCCCAAAAGTAGTCCGAGTTTTTCTTGAATTTCTCCTAACTCCTCTTGCGTTATCTTTCCCTTATACTTAGCGTTTCTAGCCCGCCAGTCTAGGCTTTTTACATGATCGGCTAGCGCAACGCCATCTTTTTCACCGCTAATGGCAACCTCAAACGGATAGTTTTTTACTTTCGCGGTTAGTGGCACGCAGATAAGCAGACTCGTTTTTTCGTTGTAGGCTTTGGGCGTTAATACGGCGGCCGGACGGCATTTGGCTTGCTCATGTCCGGCTTGGGAATCAAGTCTATCCATATTACATCTGCGGCGTCTGGCGTATAGCTCATATTATTTCATTACCTATAGCAGCGCCGGTAATCGCTTCGCTGTGTAGATTATCCGGCTTTATAGCTTTTAGCAGTTCGGCAAGCCTATCTTTTTTGTCGTCTATCGGCTCCATTACCGCTTTACCGTTTTCTACTTTGATCTCTAGCTTATTGCCGCAACCTATACCGAGTTCATGCAATATAGAATTTGGAATTCTTAGCCCCACGCTATTGCCCCATTTATTAAGCGCTACTTGCATTTTTATTCCTTTTAATTTGCCCATGATTATACAGCGTATGTCTTAAAAGGTTTTAAAATTTTAATCGTCAATAGCTCTTGCACTGAAATAAAAACGAGCGGATATATTACTATACGGCGCAAGCTTAGAATTTAAAACGATATAATACGATAAAAATAAAGGATACTCTTGAGCAACCAACCAAGTATATGGATGGGGGAGGGGATTAAGCGTGAGGGGTAGTGGGCAAAACAAGGAGTTCTGAGCCTTGTAGCGCAAAAAAATAAACCTATCTATGCCTTAAGGCCGTAGTGTAATCTAGAGCCTAATTTTACAAGCTTTGCCTTTTTCTTGGTTTTTATGCAATTACAAGCTTTTATTATGCAGTCTCTCCGTAAATCATCTAGTGACTAAAGGGCGTTGGATTTCTTGTTTTATTTATGGTTAAAATTTTTAGAAGCTCAGATACCAAAAATGTAGGAGATTTGAAGACAAGATACTAAAATCGTATAATATATACCCCAAAAAGTCACACACGCTCTTGCTACTCTTTTAGTTCTCTTTGCCGCCTTTTCTATTTCTAATATTGGCTTTAGTCTTTGGCTCTACTGACACATAGCCTGAATATTGTCTGTGCATAAAACCATTCGATTTCATAAAGCGTTTTATATCAGAATATGGTTTTCTGGTGTTGCCCTCACCAAATATGCCCTCAAGTTCTTTTGTTGATAAATCAAACATAAGAACCCTACGAATAGCTTCATCACTCATTCCCAAACCCCTATATTTTCTTTTTTTAATTTTGCCATCATATTTTCATTGCCTTCATCCTCATCTATCCAAACCCATTCTTTAACGTTTTTGGTTATCCACTCATTTTGAGCGGCATAATGGCAAATAAATAGTCCCAAATTTGCCAAATCATTCTCATTGCCTTTTGCGTGAAAAGTGTTTTTATCAATCCTAATCAAATTACACTGCTCGGCAAGCTTGTCTAAATATTCGTATATTACGTCTAGCTTATACTTTTTCTCTCGTAAAACCTTCTCTTCGTCTATTACTATTTTCGTGCCTAGTAACGGGTATGCCATTGTTTTTCCTTTTCATGGTTCTATATTTTATTATTAAATTCTAGCTTTACTAGCAAATATTATATATGTGCCGCAGGTTTTATTTCCTCATTATTTTTTTATAGTAGTTAAAAGTCCTTTTATCTATCTCGCCAAGCAAAAACGAAATTTCTATGATGTCCTTGTCAGAAAAACCATAGTGCTTAAAATAACTTTCAGCTGTAGGATGATAAATAAAGTGGTGTTTGAATCGTAAAATTTTTATCAATCTTTCGTTTGTTCTCTCGTCAAATTTAACTCCGAAAAAATCCTCTGCAACTCGAATGATTTCGTAACTATTCATACGTCCTTTTTTGTTATTTTCAAAAGCTTTGTGATATAAATATCTCAAAAAAGTATCCGAGTTTAAATCTATAATTTTCCTTTTTACACAAACTAGGTCATTCTCTTTTAAAAACTCGCTCACAGAAATATCTTGGTAAATGTGTTTTGTGTTTTTGATAATTTCTTTTAACTTGTCGTAATCTAAATTTTCTTTTTTTCTTCGGACTGCAAGCTTCTCATAAAAAGTATGTTTAGGTATGGCTTTTATGGTTTTCATATGACTATTCTACTTAACTGAATATAAAACTATGTTTAGTTAGAATGTATTCATTAGTCGAAAAATAAAACAAACCTTAAAAAAAGCGAACTTCCACTTTAACTGCCTGTTTTGCTTAAATAATACACTCAAAAACCGATTTTAGGCTATTAATATTTTATTTTTAAGTTTCAATTTATATATAAAATAATCACCTCCTACTAGCGATTCTTTATAATATTATAAGAATCTCGTATAGAGACGAAGGAGCGTTACTTTTAATTAAATAGCGCTTTCGATGGTTAGTTTAGTGTCTAAAAATGTAAAAAATCAAAACGTAATATACAAGTCTTTTATAGGCGAGAATATTATCAGCGTATATGTCACAAATAATATAACTAACCCGGATATAAAAATGTGGGCTATACTATAAAATTTTAAAGGCCTATAGGTGCAAAGTAAAGATAATTCATTTTCTATATTGTTTGAAAGTCGACTCCAAGGGCTGGGGACAAATCAGGCCCTAGATCATGTCTTGCCGCTTTTGCTTCTAGCTAATAGAATGTCAAAGATACAAAATATTTCACAAGAGCAAATGATTGGTTTAAAAGAGAAATTAACCAATGATATACTTAGCATAAGCTCAAAACTGGCTAGTCTTAGAATTTATGATGAAGACGATATTACTAGGCTCAGATACTGCGTCTGTGTCTTTATAGATGAAAGTCTTATGAAAAATGAACTTTTTATGAATAGTTTTTGGGCAAATAATACTCTTACTATTAGACTATTTAACGAAAATTTAGGTGGAAATAAATTTTTTGGTATAATGGAAAAATGGTTTGAAAATCCCGCAAAAAACAAAGATCTTTTGGAAGTTGTTTATGCTTGTTTAACTCTTGGCTATAGAGGCAAATACGATCTTGAGAATGATTGTAACGAAAAGATCGAATATCTTTGTGAAAGTATAGCATCAGCTATTGCCCCTCTGATAGGCAGCGATGAAGATATGTTATTTAAAAAAGCCTATAGTCCTTCTAAACCTGACAATATACTGAATAATTTTAATTTTGGCGGAGCTAAAGCTCTTGCAATACTGATAGCTATAATAGCGGTCGCGCTTTCATTTATGTACTCAATACATAGCCTGGATAAGGAAAACATAAAAAATAATACAAGCATTAATAATAAAATCGACGCTTTTATGAGAGATTCTAATACCAAAATATAGCTAGCTTTATTGTATTATACAAATTTATATGACGTTTTTATATACATCAAGAGTCATAGTCAAAAATTAATTTAGTTCTATTAAACTTAAATTTTATGAAACATAGCTAAATTTAAAATGTAAATACAAATTTATATTTTATTTTTGAAGCTATATTATAAATTCTACGTATTCGCCTCACTACATCCGTTTCTTTTTGTATATTATTGCAACGCTCGTATATAATTCTTAGCCGAAATGGCCAAGAATGCCGAACGAGAAATACCGAGCTCTTTTGCCGCGGTATCTATCTCTTGCATTATATTTTCTTTCATAGTAATAGCATAGCTTTTTGTTTTAATACTAAGCTACCTAGGCTCTATTATTTCTTCGTTATCCGATAGCATTTCGACCAACGCGTCTTTAAATGCGCTTTTTAAATCGCTTATAGCTTCGGCTTCGTTATTTCCGGCGCCTTTTATATATTCATACTCTTTGTAGTAGGCATAATAGTAAAACGTATCGTCAAAGTTTTTATCCTTTACGACGATTGCGACATAGGGTAAATTTAGGTAGTAGTTTAAATTTCTTACGACCGACATATTATATAGCCAATGCTTTTCTGGCAAGCTCGCTAAGCCACGCCGAACGGTTATTCGTAACGGCGTCAATTGCGTTTAAAACACCTTTTGGTATAGTTAAATTTATGCGAACCTTGGCATTTTCATCGATTGGCTCTGGTATATTTATACCGTCAGCAAGTGCTGTTTCTATCGTAAATTTAAAAGCTTCTTCAAGCTCGGCAAGGGCTTCTTCTTTGCTTTCGCCATCACCATAAAAAAACGCAATGTTATTAAGTTCAGGCATAAACGCACACCAGCCACCACCTTGATTTTGTGGTATTTTTTTAAGCTCTATCTTATACGGCAGGTTTAGATAGTAGTCCAAATTTTTCATTATTTGTCCTTTATGGCGTCCAAAACTAGCTTGATATAATACGTTTTTATGGGCTTTTTATATGGCAAAGTAAGCAAAATTTTACCATTTGTGAATTAATGATGTGAGCTTTTTTATGCCACGTAAATTAAAGCCATTATTTAAAAGCAACTTTTCAAGCACTTCAAATTTTACATTTTTAGGATTGTTTTCAAGCTCTTTTAATAATTTGTCATTTTTACTCAAATTTTTGCCTTTTATACGTATATTATACATACTTTTTCTTACATCACCCTTTTCATCTCTTTTTTGACCATATCCCCAGTAGCGTCGGCGTATATCATAGTAGTCTGTATCTTTTTGTGCCTAAGAGCCTTTTGGATAACGCCCAAATTCGTATTTTTCTCAACCATATTCATAGCAAACGAGTGCCTTAAAATATGGCAACCTCTTTTATTTATTATTCCACACTTTCTATATATACGAGCCAGTAAAGAATACGCATTTTGCCTAGAAATAGGTTTATTTTCAAGACTGCCAGTAAAGATGTAGTTGTCGATATCGCTACGTTCTAGTAAATAAGTAAATTCAGATTCTATATAGCTTTTTGATATATATGCCGTCTGATACTCTCCGCCTTTAGCTAGTATATTTATATCATAAAATTCTCCGTCATCACTCTCTTGAAAATCGCTAAATTTTAAATTTAATGCCTCGCTTATTCTAAGTCCGCTTTTTAACATTAGCTTTATTAAGAGTGAATCTCTATAATTTTTGTTATATCTATACTCGGGTTTTTTAACGAGCCTATTTTCTATGTAATCTAAAATTTTATCCCTCTCACTCTCTTTCATAAAATTTTCAAGCTTGCTCGTCTTTTTCTTTGCAATCTTGTAGTTATCTAGTATTTTTTCTAAATCTATAAGCATATCGTTATTATTAGTAATATACTTAAAGAAAATCTTTAAGATAGTTAAATAACTAAGCTTTGTTGAGCTTGATATACTTTTACTTTTATTAGTAGCCTTTTTCTTTTGTTTTTTCTTATATAGTTCATCTAGCCATATAAAGTAGTCTGTTATATGCTTTTGACTTAGGTTGTTAAATGTAATTACGTCATTATTCTCATAACAAAACTCTACAAAGCCGTCAAGACAATTTTTATACGTGTTAATCGTATTAATGCTCTTGTCTGCTATTTTATTATACGAAATAAAGTTATCGCGGTAGTTTGCCATCTCATCCGCAAAGTCTAGTTTTTCGTCATTTTTCATAAATTCCTCTTTTTATTTTACATAATTGGTTATTATGTAAAATATTTTTTAAGATTTATCATAAGGATAAATTTTTTAAAAGCTCTTATTTTTAAATACTATTATGTAAATAATTTAGAATATTATATCACAATAGCTAAATTTGTCAAGTAATAATCATATAACTAGGTATTATTGATAGCAATAAGCTATAAAGCGTATACTATATTGACCCATTTCAATATATTAGCTATAATAC
>NZ_CALKTQ010000020.1 GCF_937997465.1 uncultured Campylobacter sp.
ATTTACTAGCGTCGTTTCCTTGTCCTTCGTGACAATCAAGACAGGTGAAGCTTAGTTTTTCGTGATGAGGCTTTAAAGGGTGTTTGGCTCGCAGCTCGTCGGTGACGTTAAGATCTACTAAAGACGTTATCTTTGCACTTGGTGCACCTGCGCTAAATGCAAAAGAGCATAATAGCATAGATGCGCACAAGGCGAGAAACGCTTTGTGTTTCATGCGAATTCCTTTCTACTAGCGTGCTTTTAGAAACAAGTTATCTTTAAATTCTTTCTTTGGTGGCGGAGAAGGGGCTTTACTTCGCCTGCGGCTCGTAACTGCGAGCAGACCTACCTACAAAGCGTCACCTTCCTTTGCGTCGTGCTACGCACTCGCAACTGCCAGAAGCAGACCCGCCCCCGCCTGCTTGCAGCTGCTAGCGCATCAACGCAGAAACCCTCACCATCCCCACTGCACGTTAGCGGGGTGCGGTAGCGCTGTCGCGCCGCATGTTTTGTTTAGGTGAAGGCAAATTTACAAATTTTATTAAATTTACCATCAAATTTAACGAAGTATCGTAGACCAAATCTGACCTGCAATACGAAATAAGATTTGCAAGTATTTTGAGATGGATTTGAATGTTGTGCAGAAATTTTAAGTCAAGGCTAGACAAGTAGTCTGCCGCAGACTTAAAATTTCAAACTCATTCAAAGATACTCAAAAGACGCCGCAAATTTAGGCCAGATTTTCTCCGGCAATCATCCCAAACACTATACAATCGGTGATCGCAACCGTACCGAGTCTGCTCGCGCCATGCGTACCGCCTGTGATCTCGCCTGCGGCATAAAGGCCAGGGATCGGCTTATTCGTCTTGCTTGAGATAACCTCGGCTTTGGCGTTGATCTTTAGGCCGCCCATGGTGTGGTGAGGCTTCGGCGATAGGCGGATGACGTAGAACGGTCCTGCCTCGTTGATCTCGCTTAGCGCGCTTTCTTGTTTGCCGAATTCGTCTTTTTTAGCCTTGACGCCTTCGTTATATTTCTTGACGGTTTCTTTTAGCGCGTCGGCAGGTACGCCGTATTTTTTTGCGATGTCATCGAGCGTAGCACACTCGCCAACTATCTTGCCGCTACCCATGCCTTTTTGGATGATCTCTTCGCTTAGGTCTTTAAACGCCGTTTTGGTATCGGCAAACGTTATCGGATAGGCTTTGGGATCCTCGCGTAAAATTTTAAACTCGGCGTCCGCGCGGGTTTTGCGGTCGGCCAGCTCGTTCATAAAGCGCTTGCCGGTGCGGATATCGACTGCGATGCCGTATTTAAAGGTGCCTTGCTGAGTTAGGATCGGAGCCGTACCAAAGCCCTTTTCGTCCGGGCTCGCCCACGGACCAAACTGGATCCAGTCTACTTGCACCGGATACGCGCCGATCTCAAAGGCTTTTAGCAGCGCGCCAGCAGTCGCTCCTGGGTGGTTTGTACTATCGACGTCGTCGGGAATGCGCGGGTCTTGGAGCTTTCTAAACGCCTTATCGCGGCAAAATCCGCCGGCTGCTAAAACGACACCTTTGTTTGCTTTTAGCGTTTTTTTCGTGCCGCTAGTGTTTTCTAAGTCGTCGCTGTAAAGCTTATCGTCGAATCTATACTCTTCTCTGATCGTTACGCCCACGACGCGGCCGCTATCATCCAGCACGAAGTCATCAAATTTGGCGCGGCGGCGAAGCTCGCAGCCTTTGTCTTTTAGCGCTTCGAATTTTTCAAGCATCGGCTGGATGTAGCCTGAGCCCGAGTCGTTTGTCGTTAGCAGCGAGCGAGCTACGGTGTGACCGCCGAAGTGCGCGCAGTGCTCTTTAAACTGAACGCCGTTTTCAACGAGGAAGTTATACGCGTCCATACCGCGATCGACTAAAGTCTCCAAAAGCTCGGTGTGGTTGATGCCAAGGCCGGCTTTTAGACAGTCAGCGATAAATAGCTCTTTGCTGTCTTTGATGTTGGTTTTTGCTTGCACCGGGTTGTTTGCGACCGCCATGCCGCCGCCGTTGATTACGGAGTTGCCGCCGATGCGACCCATTTTTTCCAGGATTAGTACCTTGCTGTCTTTTTGCGCCGCTTTTAAGCCCGCCGCAAGCCCCGCAAAGCCCGAGCCGATGATGATCATGTCCCACTCTTCGTCAAATTTGACGTCTTTTGCGTTTAACGCGCTTGCTTGCGCATTTACCGCACCAAGTGCTAGCGCACCCGCGCTCGCCATACCTAGCTTTAACAAGTCGCGTCTTGACATTTGCTCTTGCATACATTCTCCTTTGGATGAAATATCATAATGGCATTATAATTATAATATCGTGAGTTTGCTGTGAGTTTTATTAAAAATTTGCTCTGTCATAAATATCCCTAAATTTAGGGGATTTAATGTAAATTTGACCGAGAAGATATGAATTTATGAGATTTTATTTTTAATATTTATCAAGACTTTTCTACTAAAATATAATCTTTATGTATTTTTATTTTGAGACTGCCCTGCATGGTCAAATTTGACGAAATGTGACCGCGCTCAAATTTTGCTTTTTACGAAAAATCGCAAAATTTAAGCTAATTTCAATATTATTTTGGGTAAATTTCCATTTTTCGGTCCCGTAGCTCAGTTGGTAGAGCACTACCTTGACATGGTAGTGGTCGATGGTT
>NZ_CALKTQ010000021.1 GCF_937997465.1 uncultured Campylobacter sp.
TTTTGCTTTGATGGCATTTGTTAATTGCCCTCCCTCTTCATAGCCTACATATCCAGGAGGCGCCCCCACTAACCTTTGATCGCTATGTTCGTGGTTAAATTCCGACATATCAAAACGTATACAAGCAGTCTCGTCGCCAAATAAAAAATTAGCTAGAGACTTTGCTAGTTCGGTCTTGCCGACGCCGGTTGGGCCCACAAAAAACAGGACACCTTTTGGCTTTTTAACTTTAGTTGAGTGTTGCAAGCCGGAAAAACCGGTAAAGGCTCTAATAATGACGTTTTCTACTTTTTCTATTGCTTCATCTTGCCCTTTTACTCGCTCTTTTAATATATTTTGTATATTTGCTATTTTGTCTCTGCTTAGATCTTCCCATGGGCTTTTGCTCTCGCCGTATTTATATAAATTTATCGTTTTTTCATAACTTAGTTTAGGTTCTGAAATTCTAGACAGTTTTATGATTTGAGCTATATCCTTTAATGTAAAGCCATCCAATGTATCAATAAAGTCATTTAGCCTTAATCCATCTAACGCTGGTTCAAATTCTATCATGGATTCGGTATATTCAACAAATTCGCTACGGTTGGCGCGAGACGGAATAGGTATGGTAATAGTACTAACGTTTGCGTCACCTACATAAAAAGACGATGGCACCGTTGCCAACTTTTGAGTTAAAATAACTACCAAACAACCTTGTTTTATCATATCTGTATTTAAAAGATCGTAGTTTGCGTTTTCGTTTATGCTCTTTTTTAGTATAGTAAGCCACTGTTTTTCTTGATCGCCCATACTAGAATTTGAGCTAAAAATATAATCTGAATAGTCTAGGATAAAGCAAGTTTTTGAATTAATTTTTTGCAACATAAATCCAAAAAAATCATTTATATCTTTGTATTTGCCAGTATCGTTATGATTGCTTTTGTCGTCTTCTCCTATATCGTAACTTTCCTCATCATCGCCCAGGTTATCTTGAATGATATCATAAAACCCGCCACTGCTTTTGGATAGCTTATTTATGCCGCTAATCCTATCCCAAAGAATAACATTGCTAAAATTATCATTAAGTATATCAATTATAAAATTGGTAGTATTTACATATTTACCATTTTTGCCTTTTATTATATCAGCAGTATTTCCGCTAAGTACAATAGCGCTTTTGAGTTTGCTGTCGCGTTCAAATTTTTTAATCCATTCGCTCATCTTATCCTCTTTTTAGTGGTAATTCGTCATTTTTATTAATATCAATTGCGCCTTTTGATATCCTGTCTGGATTTTCCCAAATTGTTTTTTTAGTTTCAAATTTTATAGAGTAAATATCATTCATCTCTTTTTCAAATTTTTCGATATCCTCTATACACGTCATTCCTTCATAATTGTCAAATTTATAGTTTAGCTTTCCGTCCAAAGAGACTTTACAACTAGCGGTTTTCCCGGATGGGCGGCTTGCGTGTATTATTACGTTGCCATCCTTGAGGGCTATTTTTGTTATATTAAATTCTTGTTTTTCTAGGCTTGCTTTTATATTTTTTACAACTTCTTTCCTGGCTGCTTCATCTATCAAAAAATCATTTGTTTTGTTTTTGACTTCCTCGATATCATCTTTTATGCTTAATATATCACTCTTGCTATTTATAGCATCTTTTGCTTTAGCTATTTGAGCTAAAATTTTTTCCTGTTCTTTTTTGAATTCTTCTGAGATTTTTTGATTTTTTATTTCTGCTTCTATGGTTTCCAAGTCATTCTTAGTCTGAACTTTTATGTTTTCTTGCTTCTTTTTTTCTCTGTGTTCTTCTGCTTTAATCTTTGCGTTTTTTACTACTGACAAGATTCTATCGCATAAGCTGTTTTTAAAAGTGCTTAAATTTGTTCCATCATAGCTAGACAAACTATCTTTAATTTTATTAAGCTCATCTTTTGCAAATTCTATAACCAAAACATCTGAAATTTTACGAATTTCAGAATAGTAAAAACCCACAATATCACTCTTGTTTAAATTTGTCTGCTCTTTTTTGATTGCTCTTGCGTTTGATTCTAGCTGATTTATATAAGTTTCTATTTCAAAGCTTATATCTCTTGCACTATACGGATCTTCTTGCAATTGTACTTCAGCATTTGCAATGTCTCTTGCGAGTGCATCTAGCGAGATAAATTCATCTAATCCCGCCGATTTCATAGAGCTTAGCCTTTCTTTATATCTGGTTAAAAACTCAGTAGTTTGTTTTCGTACCCTTTCTTTATTTAACTCTTCTCTTTGCCGTCTAGCTTTTTCTTGCTCTTCTTGCCATCTTATTCTGGCTTCAGATTCTCTACTCATTTTTTATTCTTTCCTTTTTTCTTATTGCTGTTTTGTTTATTTATTAAGTCTTTTATAGCACTATCAAATAGGATATTTTTTATATCATTTATGGGTATCCCTGTTAGATTATAAATTGTATTAACCATGCCTTTGATTTGATCCAATTTTTCTTTTTGTTTTTCCTGGATTAGAATCTCTTTGCACAATAACCTTATTATATTAATAGTTATTTCCACATCGCTTATCTCTTGTAGATTTTGTATTTGTGAGATTTGCGTAAAAAACTTTGGATAATATTTTTTTATAAATTTGTTCTGTTTTAATCCGCTTGCTTTTAAATATATCATAAGTTGCATCAAATCATCATAACTATTTATATGTAATTTATCATAAATTTTTTCACTGTTTTTCATTTTAGTTGTTTTTACATAGTCAAATATTTCTTCGTTTTTATTTAAACTATTGATTTTTTCATTATTTAGTAAAACATACTCTTTTATCTCATTTAATGTTTTATCATCTTTTAGCTGAGCTGCTTTTTCAATAAATTCATCTAACTTTTTTATCCCATCATCAAATTTAAAGCTATTAAACCATGCTAATATATCTTTATTTCTACTCTCTACTTTTAAAAATAGAGCTAAGTAAATTGTATCGCTGTTTTCATA
>NZ_CALKTQ010000022.1 GCF_937997465.1 uncultured Campylobacter sp.
CAAATTTAGTTTAGAGACCGCTCTTAAAACAAAACGGCGTAAAAGCTTTTACCTTTTTAGCGCCGTTTTTTTATCAAAAAAAGGAATAATAATGAAATTTTCAAAAATACTTCTTGGCGCGCTTTTAGCTAGCGGCCTGTATGCTAACGACAAAACCATCACCGTAGGCGCATCTCCCGTACCTCACGCCGAGATTTTAGAAGAGGTCGTAAAGCCGATCCTAGAAAAAGAGGGCTATAAGCTCGACGTCAAAATCTTTAACGACTACGTGATCCCAAACATCGCCGTCGAAAACGGCGAACTCGACGCCAACTACTTCCAAGGCTTACCGTATATGAAGTCGTTTAACAAGGACAAAGGCACTCACATCGTGCCGACTGTTGGCGTTCACGTCGAGCCTATGGGCGCGTATTCTAAAAAGATAAAAAGCCTAGACGAGCTAAAAGACGGCGATATCATAGCTATCTCAAACAACGCCGCAGACTCGACGCGCTCGATAAATTTGCTCGAAAAGGCCGGTATCGTAAAGGCTAAAGAGGGCGAATACAAATCCCCGCTCGATATCATAGAAAATCCGAAAAATCTAAAATTTAAAGAGATGGAGTCCGCACAGACGCCACGCTCTTTAGATGACGTCGCGCTAGCGTTTATCAACGTAAACTACGCCCTAGACGTTGGCCTCAAACCGACAAAAGACGCGCTAATCCTCGAGGATAAGGATAGTCCGTACACCAACTACGTAGCGACCAAGGCCGGTAACGAAAATAACCCGAAAATCAAGGCTCTAGATAAAGCCATACTAACTCCCGAGGTTAAAGACTTTATCATAAAGCGCTATCAAGGCGCGGTTATACCGAGCTTCTGATCGCGTCAAATTTAACCGATTTGCCATCGTAAAATTTAGTTTTTAAAATCGCAACAGGCGTTTTTTGCCTAAATTTTATGACTCAAATTTGGCAAAAAAGAAAAATAGTCGAGAAAAATCTCCAAAAAATAAAACGGCGTAAAAGCTTTTACCTTTTTAGCGCCGTTTTTCAAAACAAAAAAGGAAAATATAATGAAAGTTTTTAAAATTTTAGCAAGTTTGGCGCTAGCCTTTAACCTCTATGCAGCAGATAAAGATCACACTATCGTAGTAGCCGTCTCGCCCGTGCCTCACGCAGAGATCATGGAGTTTATCAAACCCGCTCTAGCAAAAGAGGGCTACGATCTAGTCATCAAGGAGATAAACGACTACTCGATCCCGAATTTAGCGACGCAAGACGGTGATTTGGACGCAAATTTCTTTCAACACTGGCCGTATCTAAAAAATCACAATGAAACAAAAGGTACGACCCTGATAACTGCCGCGGCGATACATCTCGAGCCGCTTGGCTTTTACTCAAAAAAGATAAAGAGCCTAAGCGAGCTAAAAGACGGCGCTAAAGTCGCGATCGCCTACGATCCTACTAACGGCAACAGAGCGCTAAATATCCTGCAAAAAGCGGGCCTAATAGAGCTTGATAAAAGCGCAGAACTCGCCACGCCAAAAGATATAGTGAAAAATCCAAAGCACCTAAATTTCGTCGAGCTTGAGGGCGCGCAGATACCCCGCACGCTAGATGAAGTAGACCTTGCCGCCATCAGTACAAATTTCGTCCTTGATATCGGCATGAATCCTAAAAAAGACTCGCTAGCTATCGAGGGTACTGAAAGCCCGTACGCCAACATCATCGCGGTCAAAGCGGGCAACGAAAACAGCCCGAAAATCAAAGCTCTCGTTAAAGCCGCTACAAGCCCCGAGACAAAGGAATTTATCCTAAAAAGATATGACGGAGCGATCCTGCCGGTATTTTGATTTTACGCGGCTTGCGTTTTGGCGCAGGCTGCAATTTTAGGTCGATTAAACTCGGCCGAAAAGTTAAGTCGAATTTGGGTTTTATCGTCAAATTTGACTCTCAAGCGGACGCGGTTAAATTTATAACTCAAATTTGACCACGACTCGTTTTTTTAACTCAACAATCCTCCACAAAACCTTATAAAGGTGCGGGTAAAACCCAAATCTTTATCTCGCAAATTTATCTTGCAATCAAATTTAAAACTCGCCTGAAACGCCGTTAAATTTGACCGCCGCAGACGACCCTAGCCCCAAATTACGCCCGCCTAAAGCTAAAATTTACCGTAGTTTGCTAAAATCATAATTTTAAATTTAAGGAGAAAAATGCTAGGCGATTTTATAAATTTTATCGTCCAAACCGTCGGCGAGTGGGGATATGCGGGCATATTTTTAATGATGTTTTTAGAGAGTTCGTTTTTCCCGTTTCCAAGCGAAGTGGCGATGATCCCGGCGGGATATCTAGCGCACCAAGGGCAAATGAGCCTAGTTCTGGCGTGGTGCGCGGGTACGGCGGGCAGCCTCGCAGGAGCCGTATTTAACTACTATCTATGCTACTTTTTCGGGCGCGAGCTTGTGTTAAAATACGGCAAATACGTCGGCATAACGAAGGTAAAAATGCGCAAATTTGAGGCCTTTTTCAAGAGGCACGGCGAGATTTCGACCTTTAACTGCCGCCTGATCCCTGGCATCCGCCAGTACATCAGCCTGCCTGCGGGTCTTGCTAAGATGAACCTTTTTAAATTTAGCCTCTACACGACTATTGGTGCGGGCATCTGGGTCGCCATACTGCTAGCAGTGGGCTGGTATCTAGGCAAAAACTACGACAAGAGTGCGTTTAGCCACATCGTTGTCGCCCTACTCGCCGCCGTCGGCCTGCTCACTGCGCTTTATATCGTTTACGTAAAACGCCTAAGCAAAAAATCAAAAATCGGCGCAAAAGAGCTAGAATAAGACGCTGAGCAAGCTAACAAGCAAGGCCGAAATCAAAATTTGGCCTTGCTTGCTTTATCAAATTTATAGCGCACCGTAAAAACTACGGCAAATTTTACGGGCGTAGTCGCGGCTAAAAACTTCGTGTTTTAAGACCTTTCATTTAACCAAAACCCTAAAAATGCAGAAAAATCTGGAATTTTATATCTATTGGAGCCAAATTTCGGCTTAAATTTAGAGATCATGTAAAACGCAAATTTGATTTATGAGTTTAAATTCTACGCCTTAAGGCAATAAACTTTGATTACTTTTAAAGCTTCTTTAGTGAAATTAAAAAATGAAAATTT
>NZ_CALKTQ010000023.1 GCF_937997465.1 uncultured Campylobacter sp.
GCAGGTTAAATTTGAGCGGATAAATTTGGTATTTTAGATTAATTTTTTATGAAGTATAGTTAAATTTTGAGGAAAAGCGAAGGCAGATTTACATTAAATTCTAATCAAGTTTTTTATCTGTCATTTTTTAAATTAGTTTTGGATGCTAAACCTTTTTAGATATATCACCTCAGCCCATCCCCATTCCAACATCATTTCTTCTAAATTATATCCTCTTTGATCTCAGGAGCTTTATCTTCAATAAACTCCTTTATGATCGGAATTTTGTTTGCTATGCTCTTAAAGAAATTTACGATTTTATCTTTAAAGGCTTTAAGCAGAGCATTCTCCTCTTTTAGTCTCTCGTTTTCTTCTTCTAGCTTCTGTTTTTCTTTTTGTATCGTTCTATTGATTTTTGTGGCATTCTTTAGTTTATAGAGCGTTTTTTCTCGTTTTTTATTTAGGATTTCTGCTTTATCGGCTTGCTTTTTATATATGTTTATTTGCGTTTCTAATTTGGCTTTTTCTTCTTCTATATACTTGTTTTGGATTTCGATATTAATCTTTTGACCTTCGATATATTTTAACCTTTTCATTTCTGTCTCATTAGTCTGAGCTTGTTCTAGGATTTTTTCGTCGCTTGATATCTTATTTTCGAGCTCTTTTATGACGATATCCTTTTGTTTTATAGCCTCTTTTAACTCCTTAATTTCGTTTTGTTGCGAGATGACTATCTCTTTATCGCTAAATTTCGCGTTTAATTCTTTTAGTTCTGAATTTTCTTTAAGCAAGAGTTCATTGTTTGCCTCTAGCTCTTTGTTTTGTGCAAAAACTTCACTCTTACTAGCTAATTGTTTTTCTAGCTCGTCTATTTGTTCTTTTAATTTGGGGGTTTGAAGTATCGTAATATTTTCTTCGGCAGCAGCATAGATCACTTCGCTAATGGTTTTTGTGAACTCGCTCATGCCGTCCTTGGATATTTTATAGTACGACTCGCCTATTAGTGGGTTTACCTTCTCAAAATTTTCATTGACGTACTCTTGAATGCTAGAATCTATTTCATTTTTTAACGCTTTTTCGTTTTCATAAGAGATTTCGGTTTTATGCATTTGTTTTAGATTCTTGTGAGTAGCCTTGCTACCTCTTACGCCTCTTACAGCGATACCCCTAAACGCATCTGCGCCCATATCTTGCAGTTCCTTGCCGTATTTAGACATCTGTGTTTTATTTCTCCTGATACAAGCGTGATTGGCATAATCGTAGTTTTCAAAAATTATCTGCCAATGTTTGGTCTTTTCGTCGTTGTGCTAGCAGGCAGAGATGCACTCTACGCCGTATTTATTACAATAACCGTTAATGAAGCCCATAACCCTAGGAAGCATATCTAAACCATTGATAAAAGCGGATTCATCTTTGTTTAGCCCTTCTTTGGCCTCTTTGGATCTTTGCGTACCGAAAGAGAGAATAATTTCGGTAAAAGGCGTCATCTTCTTTTGCCAAGCTCGCTTTTTTGCTTTTCCATTTTTATCGGTTATCTTTTGCTTTTCATAATCGGCTTTAAGTTTAGATAGTTTTTCTTTTATAAGTTTTTCGATGTTATCGTGCGTCATTTGGGTTTGAGACATATCCACTAGAGCACCAAAAGGGCTTTGAACATAATACTTATTGCTTTTAGAACCTCTTCTTAAATACCGAATTTTCTTGGCTTGTTTGGGCTCTCTTAAGTTGTGAGCCATCCTACTGATGGCTTCTTGCGGAGTTAAATTCTCCGATAAAACGTTAATTACGATCTCGTAGCCGTTTATTTTCATATTTTACAGATCGGACTATATAAGCTCAGCGTCTAAAACGCATAGATTTTGATCTCCAGCGGCTATCCATTTTTCTATTTTTTCTCTATCGTATAGAACTTTTCTACCACCTAGTTTTATGTATGGTAATATACCTTTAGATCTCCAAATCGATTGGGCATCAGTACCGACACTAAAGAGAGCTTCAAATTCCATGGGCGTTATAAACTTTTTTTGACAAGGATTTATTTGCATTTTTTCCCTTTTTACAAAATTTTGCATCCATCCTACCATGTAACAAGCCTTGAGTCCAGCAAAAAGTCGGTTCACCAAAAGATAATTTACTGTTTTTGTTTTGTGGTGCCAGAGGGGCGGTCGGATGCTTAGACAAATTTACAAAAAAGTTTAATATCTTTTATGATATAATCCGTCCGAAGGATAAAGTTTGTGGGAAATTATATTTTTGGACGATCGAGTAGCTGAAGATTTTAAAGCCCTACCTCCTAAAATTTCCGCTAACATGACACATATATTTAAGCTCTTGCGTCTTTACGGCAACCAAGTCGGTGAGCCGCAAACTAAAAGCTTAGGCGACGGGCTTTTTGAGATAAGGGCTAAGGGTGCAGAAGGTATAGGCAGAGGTATATTTTGGTATATGGCTGGTAGGCGCGTTTATATATTGCACGTGTTTGTAAAGAAAAGCGATAAAATACCTCAGAAAGAACTGGATATCGCCAGAAATAGATTGAAGGAGTTAAAAAATGCCTGAAGTAAAATTTGACGACGTATTTAATGAAATGATGAAAAACGATGAATTTAGAGCCGAATACGAAGCCCTGATGCCCGAATACGAACTAAAAAGCGAGTTGATAAAAGCTAGAATAAAAAGCGGACTGACGCAGTCGCAGCTAGCGGAGAGGATGGGTATGAAACAGTCCAATCTAGCTAGACTAGAAAGCGCAAGCGGAGATTTTAAATTTCAGACGATAATCAAATACGCAAAAGCATTGGGATTAAAGCGGCTAAATATCGCACTAAACTAACAAAAAAAGGCGAGGTCAAAATTTGCCTCGCGCAAACACATCTTATAAACCAAGAAGTGGGCGATACTGGCTTTAACTTGAAGACTATTTCTGCCCTAATCTTTTAGTGGCTACTAAATTTTCTATCACTTGCGAGCTTTTCTGGGTCGCTTTGTAAGTATCGACGCCTAGATAGTGTTGTAGGGTCGCCAGTTCTTCGTGCAATAAAGTGCCCGACATCGTATGGATATCCGCGCTAGCTTCCGCAAGAGCGCCTACTACTATATCTCGCGCCATATGCAGGTGAAAATTTTCAACACCCGAAAGTTCTCTGATTTTTTTAACTCGTCTGTCTAGATTAACTATCGTCTCGCCGCTTACGGGGCTAGCAAATACCAGCTCAGCTATTCTCGGTATCTCTTGTAGCTTGGACGCTATAAAATTTGGGATGACTACGATATAGTCGTTAGAGTTTTTTGTCCTCTCTAAAAGCATAGTGTTGTTGCTGAAATTTATGTTTTTCCATTTTAGGTTTAAAATTTTGGACTTTCGCCTGCCCGTAAAAATCAGGACAAAAAGCGTCCAGTAAAAAACGTCGTCGGCGTAAAGTTCATTAATGGCGGAAAACAAATTTCTAAGTTTATCCGAACAGTTGATGACTTTTGATTTTTTCTCAATCTTGTCTAGCTTTAAACCAAACGTCGGTTCAAAAGCTAGAGCCCTATGAATAAGCGCATACTTAAACATAGGGCGCAAAATTTCCTTTATCGTTTTATTGTATGTTTTTGGCGATAACCCTTTGCTTCGCATAGAATTATAAAAAATTTGAATATGATCAAGCGTTACCTTTTCTATTGCTAGCGAGCCTAGCGGGTTGTTTTTGATATGATTGTTAAACATCGCCGCTAGCCCTGTCGTAGCTTTGGTTTTGGCTCTAGTTTCCATATATAAATCCCAAAGCTGCTTAACTTTAATATTTGGCTGGATCCTAGAAACGGCAGATACCGCCATATCTTTGCTTTTTACCCATTCGGCAAAAACCGCCATAGCTTCTTGTAAATATTCTCGCCCGGTCCATTTTTCTCTTACGGCTATTTCAATTACTTTGGTAGCTCGCTTTCCGTCACTACTTCTTTTTCTGAATAAAAATTTATTCGTATGATTTTTACTCACGTATATATTTGGAACTTTCGTCTTTTTGTATTCGCTTAGACTGATTGACATTTGAGTCCTTTTTAAAATTCTTTGCACCGCTTTGGGTAACCCGCTGGGTAACCCATCTCCACAATACAATCTGTTTTATCATATGTTGATTTGATCTACTTTTAAATTTTTAGTACTAAATTTGGATAAATTTTACAGTATGCTACCTACTTTAGATAAAATCTGACATAGATTAATATAATTTAAAATATTTTGCTGTAAAATTTTCATAAAATTTAACTACTTGCATAGCCGAAAGGAGATTGCCGTGGGTCAAATTTTAAACGACACCTTAAGCCAAATTTATGAAAATTTAGGCGACGAAATAAAAAATTTAAACGTGCAGCGCGTTGTGGTCGGGCTGTTTTTTACGGGCGTAAAGCTAAGTAACGGCGTTTGCGGCGTGAGCTACACTCCGCTAAAATCATTTCCGCAGGCCGTTTGCTGTCCGTCGCAAGCCGCGATAATGCCAAAATCCGGTAACATCTGCGGTAAAAACGTAAAAACTCTTTTAAAAGACATAACTAGCGATAGCCCTATCAAAAAAACCATCGCCGTAGCCGCCCTAAACGCGCTTTCGCAGACGTGTTATGAGCGCTCTGGTAGTCCGTATGCGACCAAATTTAAGGCCGATCCTTTTGACGAGTTAGCTATCAAGGGCAGCTCGTTTAGCGTGATTGTGGGTGCACTGGTGCCTTACATCAAATTTATGATAAAAAACGGCCTGGATTTTCGCATTTTGGAGCTTGATAAGAGCGCTCTAAAAGGCGATGAGCTAAAGTATTTTATCCCGCAAGAATGCGCCGCGGACGCGGTCAGAGCGGCCGATAATCTCATAATAACCGGCGTCACGCTATTAAACGACATGCTGGAGGAGATCTTGAGCTTAAAAAAGAGCGGGGCCGAAGTCATCGTCGTCGGACCGACGGTTTCGATGTCGCCTAAAGCGCTTTTTGATAGGGGCGTGAGTCGTGTGGGCGGCGTCTACACTACGCATGCGGACGAGCTTTTGGATGTGATCGCGCAGGCTGGTTCGGGGTATCATTTTTTCGGCAAATTTGGGGAGAGATTCGTAATGAGTCGCGAGAGTTCGACTTCTAAATTTAACGATCAAAATGCATAAAACCAAATTTGACTAAATTTGCAGTCCAGGGAGTGATTTTGTTTAATGTAAAATCACCGGCTTGATATTAAATTTAAAACAAAAGTAGATAAAAATCAGTTTTAAATTTGTGCGAATTTATAAGAATTTTGTCGAATATAAAAAAGGGCCGAGCAAATCGCCCGACCCAAATTTGTGCTAGCAAATTTTAATAAAACGAACTAACCTTGCCCGTCAAATTTACCATGATATTTTTCATCTGAGTGTAGTGCTCGAGGATGATTTTGTGCGTTTCGCGGCCGATGCCCGAGCTCTTGTAGCCACCGAACGGGCTGCCCGCCGGGATCTGGTTGTAGCAGTTTATCCACACGCGGCCCGTCTCCATCGCGCGAGCGGTACGGATGGCGCGAGTGATGTCCTGCGTGAAGACGCCGCCGCCTAGACCGTATTCGCTGTCGTTTACCATCTTTATCAGCTCGTCCTCGTTTTTAAATTTGATCACGACGCCCACAGGGCCGAAGATCTCCTCTCTGGCTACGCGCATATCGTTGCTCACGTCCACTAGCAGTGTCGGCTCGACGAAGCTATCTCCCGCAGCCGCGAGCTTGCCTCCGACGGCGATTTTGGCGCCTTCTTTGACGCCGATGTTGATGTACTCGACGATCTTGGCGGCTTGTTTGGCGTTGATCTGAGAGCCCATCTGCGTCTTTGGATCCAGAGGATCGCCGACTTTTAGATTTTTAAATTTCTCTACCGCCGCGGCGATAAATTTGTCGTAAATTTTCTCCTCGACAAATATCCTACTGCCCGCGCAGCAAACTTGCCCCTGGTTAAATAAAATACCCATCTGAACGCCGTCTAGAGCCAGATCAAAGTCTGCGTCGGCGTAGATGATGTTGGCTGATTTGCCGCCTAGCTCGAGCGTTGCCGGGATGATTTTTTCAGCCGCCGAGATGGCGATCTCGCGTCCGATCTCGGTCGAGCCGGTAAATGCGATCTTGTCGATGCCGCTGTGCTTTTGTAAAAACGCTCCTGCGCCGCTGCCTTTGCCCGTTATCACGTTTACGACGCCTTTTGGTAGCACGTCTTTGATGAGGCGCATTAGCTCGAGCACGCTCAGGCTTGTCTCAGACGACGGTTTTAGCACGCTCGTGTCGCCCGCGGCGATGACCGGGGCTAGCTTCCACGCCGCCATCAAAAACGGGAAATTCCACGGTACGATCTGCGCTACGACGCCGATAGGCTCGCGTAAGATGAGCGAGAGGTGCTTTTCTTCGAGTACGTTTGCGCTACCCTCTTCGCCCTGGATCACGCCGGCAAAATACCTAAAATGCTCCGCCGCGTACGGCACGTCCACGTTTAGCGTCTCGCGGATAGGCTTGCCGTTGTCCATCGTCTCGACTGCGGCTAAAAAGTCTTTGTTTGCGTCGATTATATCGGCGATTTTGAGCAAAATTCTGCTTCGTTCGCTCACCGTGCTATGGCGAAACGTCTTAAACGCTTCGCGCGCGGCCTTGACCGCGGCGTCCACATCCTCTTTGCTCGCGTCCGCGATCGCGGCTAGCTTTTTACCGGTAGCGGGGTCAAAGGTATCTAGCGTCTTGCCGCTGCTTGCAGGGACGAATTCGCCGTTTATAAAAAGGCCGTATTTTTCTTGTAACTTAACCATTTTTTCTCCTTTAAAATTATTTAATAACTGAAATATTACTCCTCGAATATAAATAATTTGATAATTAGAAAATAATCGTTATCAAAAATTTGAGCGAAAATTTGACGGTATT
>NZ_CALKTQ010000024.1 GCF_937997465.1 uncultured Campylobacter sp.
AGCTCGGCGCTCTACCGCGAAATTTTATCGCAAGTAAGTAGCGCCTATCCTAGCTATAAGGTCATCATCACGCGTGACACGGATTACAACGGATAGAAATTTAAGGAGCAGACATGAAAATAATCGAAGGAAATTTGGCTTTAAAAGGCGGCGAGAAGGTCGCCATAGTGGGCGCGAGATTTAACCATATCATTACCGATAGGCTGGTGGAGGGCGCGAGGGACGCGTTTTTGCGTCACGGCGGGGATGAGGCGAATTTGAGCCTCATTTTGGTGCCGGGCGCGTTTGAGATACCTATGGCACTTGAAAAGGCGCTAGCCAGCGGTAAATTTGACGCGGTTTGCTGCGTGGGAGCGGTGATCCGCGGCTCTACGCCTCATTTTGACTACGTTAGCGCCGAGACCACCAAGGGCATCGCAAACGTCACGCTAAAGTACGGCAAACCGGTGACGTTTGGCGTGCTAACGGTAGATAGCATCGAGCAGGCCATCGAGAGAGCTGGCTCAAAGGCCGGAAACAAGGGCTTTGAAGCGATGACGGGCGTGATCGAGATGCTAAGCTTGTATAAAAATTTGGAGGCGTAAAATGGCAACTCGTCATCAGGTCAGGCAGGCCGTCGTTTCGCTACTATACGCGCGCGAAATGGGCAGCTGCAACGAGGAGTTCGTTGAGGAATTTTTAGAAGAAAAAAAGATCAGAAACGATCAGCGAAGCCTCGCACTGTCGCTTTTTCACGGCATTTTGGAGCACGCAGATGAGCTTGACGGGCTACTAAACGCGCGCCTAAAAGAGTGGAAGATAAACGAGATCGGCAGTATCGAGCGCGCCGTGCTTAGGCTGGGGGCGTACGAGATGAAATTTACCCCGACCGATAAGGCCGTCATCATAAACGAGGGCATCGAGCTTGGCAAAGAGCTGGGCGGCGACTCGGCGCCGAAATTTATAAACGGCGTGCTAGATGCGCTAAAGGCCGATCTGTGAAGCTCTGCGTCGCGCTTGATCTGGGCTCGAAGCAGCAGTGTTTGCAGCTAG
>NZ_CALKTQ010000025.1 GCF_937997465.1 uncultured Campylobacter sp.
ATTTATCCGCGAGACCGCCCATATGCATATGCAGCACGCCGCCTTTTTTCGAGATCATGCCGCCGATGCGTATCTGCGTAAGGGTCTTGATGAGCTCCTGAGAGGTCGGGTAGCTGCCGCGGTTGTCGCTCATTGCGATCTTACAGCCGATGACCTTGTCGATGAGCACCAGATCGCGCGTGACGGAACCAGTAAATGTAACGCTAGGTAGGGCGTAAGAGCCTGTATGGATGAAGGTCGAGATGCCCTCGTACTCGAGCGCCTTGGCCTTTGAGTAGAGATTTTCGAGACTCCTCGTGCACCCGTCGGTACCCAGCGTGCCTACGACCGTCGTCGTGCCGTAGCGGATGATTTGCGACAATGTTATTTCGGGCGTTCGCGAATGATAACCAGCCTCGCCGCCGCCGCCCGTGATGTGCACGTGCTGATCGATGAGTCCGGGTGCTAAAATTTTGCCCTCTAGGTCATAAACCTCAAGCCCATCGACTCGAAAATCAAGCCCCTTAGAAACGGCTAAAATTTTACCTCCACCCACCAAAACGTCGCTCCTGCCGACGTGCTCGGGCGCGTATAGATCGGCATTTTTAAGTAACAGCATATTTTCTCCTTTGCTTTGGATTTTTTTATTGTAAATTTTACGTTTTCTGGCTTATTTTCATTGCGATGTCACGCCGTCATTTTACATCAAATTTGATAAAAACCAGATATTTCAGTTTTTATTGGAGAAGCAGTGGTTTGAGCGATGCTTGGTTTTATTTTTGTAGATTTAGCTGGAGGTCAAATTTAGCCGGCTATCCGCTTAGCTGCACGCTCTCTTCTATTTTCATTAGCCCCGTAAATACGCGCCTGGCAACCTCTTTTTGCTCGTCCGAGATTTCGATTTTTTTCTCGTTTAAAAGCAAATTTACGAGCTGCTCGTTTTGCAGCGTCTGGACGTCAAATTTTCTCGCATTTGCGGCGATTTTTGCCGCGAGAGGATTTTTTGATTTAAAATTTTCGTATGGCATTTTTCTCGATTTTTAGTGAAATTTTGGCTCAAATTTAAACTCGGCGCGCACCTTGCAAGACGCAAAACACGTAGCCGAGTTAAATTTTAGCCGCTAGCCTGGCTTAACGCTTTAAAATTTTAGCGTTTTCGCAGCCAACCTCTAGCCCCATCTTGCACGCTTTTTCGTAAAATTTAACCGCGGCTTTGACGTCCGCACTTACGCCCATGCCGCGCTCGCTCATGTATCCAGCTTCGTTGCAGCCTTTGGCTAGGCCCAGCTCGCATGCGTTTTTATAGAGCTCGTACGCCCGCGCTTCGTCTTTTGCTGCGCCCACGCCCGTCTGATGAGCGTACGCTAATGCGTAGCAGCCCAGCTTATCACCCATTTTGCACGCTCGCTCGTAAAATTTAGCCGCCGCCCCAGGCTGCTTTGCTGCGACTTTTCCGCTAGCGATCATCGCGCCCATATCGTAACATGCCCGCGCGTGTCCGCTCTCGCAAGCTAGATTAAACAGTCTCGCCGCCTCGCTAAAATCCGAGACTCGGTACATCGCTAGCGCGTCTTCAAACTGTTTGTTTGCCAAATTTGTAGGCGCGCTCGCAGGGGCAGTTGCCATCTCGTTTGAGGATCTTGTTTGCGCCGCAAAAAGCGCGCTCGCCGCAACAATCAAACAAAGTAAAATTTTTTTCATTTGTGCTCCTTTTTATGAGGTATCATTTTAAATTTTAGCCCTTTTTAATAAACATAAATGAAATTTTAACTAAACTCGCCTGACTACGCGCTCGTCTACGCTCAATTTAGGCCGTATACTGCTATTTTGGCAAGATTTTATTCATCGCAAAACCGCAAAATCGCCCCGTGACGCCATCTCTGCGGTAAGAAAACAGCTCCCTCGTCTCAAACGTACAGCGCGGATCAAACTCCGCTCGCCCTACGCCAAGCTGCGCAAATTCGTCCCGCAGCGCAGCCTCCATATCAAATTTGCAGCCATTTTTATAGCGGTTAAACGCGCCCAGATCAAGCTCGCCCACCTCGTAGTTTCGCGCCTTGATATTTGCACCGACAAACACGCGCAGATCGCCAGCCTCGCAGCTAAACTCGCTCGCCATCAAATTTATCGCGTTCGTGCAAATTTTACCCGTTACGCCCGCCCTGCCCGCATGCACTGCAGCAACCACGCCGTGCCGCTCATCTGCGATCAAAACGGGCGAACAGTCGGCAACCAAAACGCAAAGCGCAATGCCTCTAAGCGCGGTTATCACGCCGTCGCAAGGCGGTAGCTCATCATCAATATTTCGCAAAATTTCCACGCGATTTGAGTGAATTTGGTTCATAAATTTTAGATTGCTAGGCGCTACGCCGATTTGTTCGGCTAGGATTTCGCGATTTTTAGCGACGTTTGCAGGCAGGTCGCCGACGTGATCGCCTAAATTTAAACCCTCGTATGCGCCGCCGCTTACTCCGCCAAATCGCGTCGTAAAGCCAAGCTTCAAGCGCTCGCTTTCAAAAACTACATCTAAAATTTCCCGCTTCATTTCCGTCAAATTTAACCCGCCTAGCCTAATAAAGGCTCGCGATGTGCTGCGACTCGTCCCAGCTGATCTCGCTTTTGCCACCGTTTACGCCGCCTAAAACGCCGACAAACTCCAGCTGCCTAACCACGTAGCGCGCGAGCAAGTCGCTCTCCACGTTTACGCGGCGTCCCGGCTCAAACTCGCCAAACAAGCTCTCGCGAAAGGTGATCGGGATGATCGTGAGGCGCACGCCTGCGGGCAAAACTTCGTTGATCGTGAGGCTCACGCCATCGACCGCGATACTGCCTTTGTTTGCCATCAGCGGCATAACGCTAGAGGGCAAATTTATATAAAAATCGACCCCGTTTTCACGCCGCTCAATACGCGCTACCTCGCCGATAGCGTCTATGTGGCCTTGTAGCAGGTGCCCATCCACGCGGTCTGCTAGCCGCATCGCAGGCTCGATATGTACGCGTCCGCGCAAGTTTTCCGTCGCGATGTGCGCCCTAGTCTCGGCGCTAAGCTCCACGCTAAAGCCATCTGCGTGCAGCTGCGTCACGCTAAGACAAGCGCCGTTTACAGCGACGCTATCGCCTAAATTCGGGCGATATGAGGCTTTTAGTCGCAGGGTGTTTTGCGAAT
>NZ_CALKTQ010000026.1 GCF_937997465.1 uncultured Campylobacter sp.
AGCGCGTATAGCGAAAAGGAAAAGCTGCTAAAAGCTATCGACGTGGGCATCGATAAATACGTGATCAAGCCTATTGACATGGACGAGCTTTTCGCCCTGCTAGAGCAGATCGTAAAAACCAAAATCATAGGCGCCGATATCATCGAGATTTCGGGCGGATATTCGTTTAATCAAACCAAAAAAGTGCTCGTAAAAAACGGCGTCGAGATCGCTCTAACCAAAAAAGAGCTAGCCTTTATCTCGCTTTTAGTTAAACGCATTGGTACGCTTGTTTTAACCGAGGAGATCAGAAACGTGGTGTGGTTTGGCGAAAAGGTAAACGATCCAGCAGTTAGAACGTTTATCAAACGAATACGCGATAAAGTGGGCGCCGGTCTCATCAAAAACTCGCCGGGCCTTGGCTATAAAATCGAGCTAAAAAAGTGAAATTTGAAACGTAAATTTAGGTCGGTTAAGCGGTTTTACACTAAAAATCTAATAAAATAACAATCTAATAACAAAATAAACAAAGGAGGATATCGATGCGACTAGACAGGGCGCTAAGCTACGACTACACGGTCGCCAAGTATTTTATGTTCGCTACGATACTGTTTGGGATAGTCGGCATGGGCATAGGCGTGCTGATAGCCTTTCAGATGGCATATCCCGATCTAAACTATCTCGCGGGCGAATATGGCACCTTTAGCCGTCTAAGACCGCTTCACACGGCGGGCGTGATATTCGGATTTATGCTCTCTGGCGTATTTGCGACGTGGTACTATATCGGACAGAGGGTTTTGAAGGTCTCGATGAGCGAGTCGCCGTTTTTGATGACGGTGGGCAAGCTGCACTTTTGGATATATATGCTAGTGATGGCTGGCGGCGTGTTTAGCCTATTTGCAGGCGTTAGCACGTCAAAAGAGTACGCCGAGCTAGAGTGGCCGCTAGATATCGGCGTGGTCGTGCTTTGGGTGCTTTGGGGCGTTAGTATATTCGGCCTTATCGGTATCCGCCGCGAGAGGACGCTTTATATCTCGGTTTGGTATTTTATCGCGACGTTTTTAGGTATCGCGATGCTTTATCTGTTTAACAACATGGCCGTACCGACCAAGCTGGTTTCAGGATACGGCAACTGGTGGCACTCGGTCTCGATGTACGCCGGAGCTAACGACGCGCTAGTGCAGTGGTGGTACGGGCATAACGCCGTGGCGTTTGTGTTTACAGTGCCGATCATTGCTCAAATTTACTATTTCCTCCCAAAAGAGAGCGGTCAGCCGATATTTTCTTACAAGCTCTCGATTTTTTCATTTTGGAGCCTCATGTTCCTTTACCTTTGGGCGGGCGGACACCATCTGATCTACTCTGCGGTGCCTGACTGGATGCAGACGATGGGCTCGGTGTTTTCAGTAGTTTTGATACTACCGTCTTGGGGTTCAGCTATAAACATGCTCCTAACGATGCGCGGCGAGTGGCAACAGCTTAGAGAAAATCCTCTTATCAAATTTATGATTTTAGGCTCGACATTTTATATGTTTTCAACTCTTGAGGGGCCGATTTTAGCGATCAAGTCCGTAAACGCCCTAGCGCACTTTACCGACTGGGTGCCGGGCCACGTGCACGACGGTACGCTAGGCTGGGTCGGCTTTATGACGATGGCGGCGCTTTATCACATGACGCCTCGCGTATTTAAACGCGAAATTTACTCGAAATCCTTGATGGAAACTCAGTTTTGGATACAGACTATCGGCATAGTGCTTTACTTTTCGTCGATGTGGATCGCGGGCATCACTCAGGGTATGATGTGGCGCGCGACGGATGAATACGGAAATTTAGCCTACTCGTTTATCGATACGGTGATAAACATAGTGCCGTACTACTGGATCAGAGCCGTGGGCGGGCTGCTATATCTGCTTGGATTTTTTATATTTGTTTATAACATCTACAAGAGTTTTGGCGCCAAAGCGCTCGTAAAAGAGCCGCTAAGCGCGAGTCCTGCGGGCGTAAAGGAGGTTGCTAATGTTTAGTTGGTTAGAAAAAAATCCCTTCTTTTTCGCGGTTATGGTTTTTATATTTATCGCCTATGCGGGCGTGATCGAGATCTTGCCTGATTTTGCCAACAGAGCTAGGCCGCTTGAGGGAACCAAGCCGCCGACGGTTTTACAACTTGCGGGCAAACACGTATATATGAAAGATAGCTGTAACGCCTGCCATACGCAGCAAATTCGCCCTTTTAAGGCAGAGACCGACAGATACGGTATGTATTCGCTTAGCGGCGAGTATGCATTTGACCGTCCGCATCTTTGGGGATCAAAGAGAACCGGCCCCGACCTTTGGCGCGTGGGCAACTACCGCACCACCGACTGGCACGAAAATCACATGAAAGAGCCGACCTCTGTGGTGCCTGGCTCCATAATGCCCGCCTACAAGCACCACTTTAGCAACAACGCCGACATCGAGACGGCATACGGCGAAGCGGTAACGACGAAAAAGGTATTTGGCGTACCGTATGACGTAGAGGGCATGCCAAAACTCGGCACCTACGAGGAAGCGCAAGCGACCGCCAAAGAAGAAGCCGCCGCTATAGTTGAAGAGATGAAGGATGAAGAGGTCAAAAAGGCCTTTGAGCGCGG
>NZ_CALKTQ010000027.1 GCF_937997465.1 uncultured Campylobacter sp.
GATAGGAATTTGAATAGGCACCGGATTTGCTTTTAGGCGGTTTCTAATTTGTGACTCGACGTTAAAGAAATTTGCGCCGATTCTGTCCATTTTATTTACAAAAACGATTCTTGGAACGTGATATTTATTTGCTTGTCTCCAAACAGTCTCAGACTGAGGCTGCACACCGCCGACTGAGCAAAATACAGAAACAGCACCGTCAAGAACGCGCATAGAACGCTCAACTTCGATAGTAAAGTCAACGTGGCCCGGAGTGTCGATCAAATTTATCTGGTGATCTTTCCAAAAGCAAGTGGTCGCCGCAGACGTAATCGTAATGCCGCGCTCTTTTTCTTGTTCCATCCAGTCCATCGTAGCAGCGCCGTCGTGAACCTCGCCGATCTTGTGGCTCATACCCGTAAAGAACAAAATTCTTTCGCTGGTCGTAGTTTTACCAGCATCGATGTGAGCAGCGATACCGATGTTTCTAACCATATGTAAAGGGGTTTTTCTATCTGCCATACCAGCCTCCTCTTACCAGCGGTAGTGAGCAAACGCTTTGTTAGCTTCTGCCATTTTGTAGGTGTCTTCCTTCTTCTTGAAAGACGCGCCTTTTGAATTTGCAGCATCAAGTAGCTCATTAGCTAGTTTATCTATCATCGTTCTTTCGCTTCTTTTTCTAGCAAAACCGATAATCCAGCGTATAGCAAGAGCTTGCTGGCGAGCTGGGCGAACTTCTACCGGTACTTGGTAGGTAGCGCCGCCGACGCGACGAGATTTAACCTCCATAAGAGGCTTAATGTTTTCGATAGCATCGTTAAACACGTCTATACCTTTTACATCGCCGCTTTTCTTCTCGATAGCCTTGATAGCGCCGTACATGATCTCGGTAGCGACGCTTTTTTTGCCGTCGTACATAAGAGAGTTAATAAATTTAGTGATTACCTTATTGCCGTAAATTGGATCCGGCATTACTTCCCTGACGGGAGCTTTTCTTCTTCTCATTTGATTATTCCTTCAAATTTTATAAATTTTACTCAAACCTATGCCGCTAATGGCATGGTCTGTGAACCTAAATTTTTATTTCTTTTTACCTGCTGCGGCTGCCGCTTGACCAGGTTTTGGACGTTTAGCGCCGTATTTTGAGCGAGAAACTGTTCTTTTCGCAACGCCAGCTGTATCAAGAGCGCCGCGTACGATGTGGTATTTAACGCCCGGTAAGTCCTTAACACGACCGCCACGCACTAGCACGATGCTGTGTTCTTGCAGGTTGTGGCCTTCGCCGCCGATATAGCTGATGACTTCAAAACCGCTTGTAAGCCTAACTTTGGCAACTT
>NZ_CALKTQ010000028.1 GCF_937997465.1 uncultured Campylobacter sp.
AACGATTTTCTCTCTGGCTATCTTATCCTCGCTTTCATGACTTGGTTGCAGTTGATTAAAAAATATATTTAATTCTTCATATGTTATCGGGATACTCTTTAAAAAGCCTCTTGTGCTTAACTTGGCTGATAAAAAGCACTCTTGTGCGGTATAATCATCCAGATAAATTCTAAAATATTTACCGTTCGTGGCGGGATTTTCGCTTTTTTCTTTATAATCTATGAAATTTACGTAGCCGCTTATCAAAGATATGAAATTCGCAGCAGTTTGCGTTTGCCTTTAGGGGCGATTAAAGCAACAAAAAAGCAGTGCGATTAGAAGTGCTGCGGCGTCGTGCATATCTGATCCTCTTTAAAACTCAAATTTTAAAATACCTACTGCCGTCAAGTAAAGCGGCGATATTTGGTCTCGCCGCTAGTTTTAAATTTTAGCTAAATTTTACATCAAATTTGACTATTTTGCCACCACGCTTGCTCGCTCGTAGTGTGCGATGATTTTATTATGAATGAGTAGCGAGATATAAATCACCGCACCGCCTAGGCAGAGTCTTAGTATATCCGCATCTTTATGCCAAAATACTAAATTTACGATGATGGCTGCAGGTATGAGAGTGTTATTCATGATGGCTAGAGTTCCGCTATCTACCTCGCATGCGCCCTTGTTCCATAAAAAGTATCCAAGACCGCTAGCTCCGATGCCAAGCCACAGCAGCACGGCGCCTTGGGTTAGGTCTAGGTTGATTTTTTCAGGATTGCCAAACATGGCAAAGGCTATACCTCCGCAAACCACACCTAAGCATTGGCGCCCCAAGCTGAGTGCAGAAGCGGCAGCACCGCTTCTAGAGTTTATAGGCTTATCTCTTTTATATCGGCGATTTTGAGGAATTCCGCATAAATTTGCCCCACGAGCGCAAGGCGGTTTTTACGCACGAGCTCATCCTCGGCGTTTATCATTACGTTGTCGAAAAACTCGTCTATCGCGGCTTTTAGACCGAAAAGATTTTTTAGGCGTTCGCTATATGTGCCACCTGCTTTTACTGCGGACTTAAAGGCGTCGTTTAGCTTTTTCTCGCTCTCGTTTTCAAATTTAGCTTCATCGACCGCGCCGAAATTTTCGTCCTTGATGATGTTTGCCAGACGCTTAAAGGTGCTGAAATTTTGCCTAAAGTCATCCGCCGCGCAGATCGCGCCTAGAGCCTCTATCGCCTCACACTGCGCGAGTACGTCGCCTTTTTTGCTAGCTAGGCAGGCCTTTACTACGGACGGGTTCACGTCAAAAAATGTATAAAGCCTATCAAATATAAATCCTATCAGCGCCTCGACGTCAAATTTCGCATATCCCTCCGCCATCTCGCGCAAAAACGCCGCGATGTCAAGGTTTAGATTTTCGTTTTGGATTATCTTGATGACGCCGTTAGCTGCGCGGCGCAGAGCATACGGGTCCTTGTTGCCGCTTGGGATCTTACCAGCACTAAAGAGCCCGATTAGCGTCTCGAGCTTGATCGCGAGTGCGACGACGGAGCTAAAGATAGTGCTAGGTAGTGCGCTGGCCTCGCCGCTTGGCAAATACTGCTCCTTGATCGCGGTTACGACGTTTTCGTTTTCGCCCTTTGCCGCCGCGTAGTAGCCGCCCATCACGCCCTGAAGCTCGGTAAACTCATACACCATCTGCGTGGTTAGATCGGCCTTGCTCAGCATCACGGCGCGCTCCAGCAGCGCCTCGTAGCCCTCTCCCGCGCATGCTTTTAGGCGATCGGCGCAGATTTTAGCTAGTCGTTTTGCGACGCCTAGCTCACGCACGCTTTTATCAAAGGTGCTGCCAAGCTCCTTTAGATAGGTGATGTTTTTTAGCTTTTCTGGGCCGAACTCATGTGCCAGGTCGCTACGCCAGAAAAACATCGCGTCGCTAAGTCTCGCACGCAAAACCTTTTCGTTGCCCTTTACGATGAGCGCTGGCTCTGGCGAGATAGCGTTGCTCACGACCACGAAGCGATTGGCGAGCTTGCCGCCATCAAAAACGGGAAAATACCTCTGATTTTCCTTCATCGAGGTGATGATGACTTCGCTAGGCACCTCCAAAAACTCCCGCTCAAATCCGCCAAGCAGCGCAGTCGGATGCTCGGTGATCGCTACGACCTCGTCTAGCAGCGCCTCGTCCACCTCGACCGTTACGCCGTTTTTGGCTTCGATCTGTTTAAATTCGCTCAAAATTTTCTCTCTGCGCGCGTTTTGATCGAGGATTACGCCGATTTTAGGCATCGCAGCGAAATAATCTTTGGCGTTTTTGACGGTAAATTTATCGTAGCTTACGCTTCTATGCATGAAAATCGTATCGCCGCTTTCAACGTCAAATTTGTTAAATTTAACGACCTCGTCTCCAAGCAAACATAAAAAAGAGCGAATCGGGCGGATAAACTCAAATTTACCCTCGCCCCAGCGCATAGATTTACCGAAATTTAAGCCGAGCAAAAACTTCTCGATCATATCGCCCAGAAGCTCAGAACTAGGCTTGCCCGCGACTGGCTTTTTGTAGTAGAGCACCTCTTTGCCGCCGACGGTTTCAAATTTTAGCTCAGATTCATCGATACCGCATTTTTTAGCAAAGCTTAGCGCAGCCGGCGTCCATGCGCCGTCTTTTAGCGCGACTTGTCTGGGCGCACCGATAAACTCGCTAAATCCGTCCTCCTGACGCACCGCAAATTTCGGGTGATAAAACGCGATCCTGCGCGGCGTATAGTAAAACTCGCACTCGCTATCTAGGCCGTTTTGCGCTAGAGTCTCGCGCCACTTTGCCGCGACGTTGCCGCACTCTTTTAAAAACGGGATCGCCGGCAACTCCTCGACGCCGATCTCCACGATCAGTTCTTTTGTTTCGCTCATTTTTTATCCTTTTTTAAATTTTGTCTTCTTTTGCTTCTCTCAAGCGTCTGCGTGACGAATCCGCGCATCAAAAATATCACGAAAAGTACGAATGCGCCCAGCACCAACGCGTCAATTATTCTCATTTTCTATCCAAATTTGAGGTTCGTTTTTATAATTCACTACGCGAACGGACGTAAAAATTGCCTCTTTTTCGTTGCGCGGTTTGCCCTTAGCGCCGTAAATTTTGATATCTCCGTACGGCGTATAAAGCCTGCCGTTTCGCACTTCGCCGCTAATACGACCAAGTACGTCTCCCGGGTGCGCTTGTTTTAGATTTTTAGCTTCCAGCATTTGCTCACGCGGATCTTGCGTTTCGTCATAAATTTTTACCGCATAATGCGAGCTGATCTCAAGATTTCCCTTAAACTCGTCTAGGCGGTTTACCGCTACGTCCATGACCTGGCCGAGTTTTGCGTCGTTTTTTGGCTCGTAGACGTAGATACCGCGCTTATCTTGCGCTAGCGTAAAGCCCTTTTTGTCCTTCTGCACGACCGTGGCGCGTTTTAACAAAACGGGCAAATTTGACTTTTTTGATAGCTCGCCGACCCGCGCTTCGGCGATATTTTGCAGCGTATTTTTAGCATTTTTATCAAAATTTAGCCTAAAAACCAGCGCAAAGTGATCCGAAATTTGCGCCCCGTCTCGCTCAACCTTAAAGCTATTTAAAACATAGTTTTGACTAAGCGCGTCCTTTGAGAGCAGGACGTGATCGAGTGCGTTATTACTAGTATGCGAGTATCGCTCGTGCTTTGGCAAAAACGCCCAGAGATTGGCTAAATTTTTGCTAGCCGCGAGATCGCCCAGCAGCTCTTTATCTCCGTAAGGCGTATTAAAATCGCCCAAAACCACGACCTTTTTGGTATCAGCTAAGGCTGATTTTAGCGTGACAAAAGCCGTTTTTCGCTGCTTTAGAGGGTTTTTTCTAGCGGGAAAATGCAAATTTAAAAGGCTAAATTTTTGCCCGTCTATTTCAAAATCAAGCTTTAAAATGTCTCTGGTTTTAACGTTTGGCACGCTAAAAATCTGCGTTTTTTCAGGCTTTATGCGAGACAGCACAGCTAGTCCTACGGGACCGTTTTTACCTTTAGAAAAGGCAAAATATTTATAGCCCGCTTCCTTCATCAGCTCTTTTAAAATTTGCTCGTTTTCGATCTCTTGAAGCGCGATGATATCGGCGTTTAGTTCTTTTATCTTTGCGCTTACGGCTTTAAATTTGGCACTTGCTTTTTTCTCGTCCCACTCCGATTTGCCGACGACGAAATCCTTATACTCGCTGCCGTCGTTTTTGGCGTCAAATAAATTTTGCACGTTAAACGTGGCAATCTTTAGCTCGGCGCCCGCCGCAAAAACGGCGAAAAACAGAGCCGAAAAAACGACCGCAAAAAGCCTATTTGCCGCAAATTTCATAGCGCGTTTCCAAAGCCTGACTGGGCGAAATTTTGCCTGATAGCCTCATACGCGATGATGCCCACGCTCGTGGCTAAATTTAAGCTTCTGCCATGCTCGCCCATCGGGATTTTGATCGCGTTTGCGAAATTTCGCTCCATCAGCTCCATAGGTAGGCCTGTACTTTCACCGCCAAAAAACAGAAAGTCGCCCTTTTTAAACTCCGCTTCAAAGTAAAATTTATGCGCCTTCGTCGTCGCGTAAAAAAATCTATCCCCGTAAGCGGCGTTTGCGCGCAAAAACTCATCCAAACTCTCCCAAATCAAGGGATTTAGCTGCGCCCAATAATCAAGCCCCGCGCGCCTAACGGCCTTTTCGCTGATGTCAAAAACGGTCGGTTTGATTATATGAAGCCTAAGGTTTGCATTTACGCACATGCGGCCGATCGAGCCCGTATTTTGGGGGATTTGAGGATGAACGAGGACTATATTAAACATTTAAAAAGCCACCTTAGCCCGCACTTTAAAAGACGCAAAAGAGCTTGCAGGGCGGCGTAAATTTGAGCTTTTTACAAGACTTGTAAATTTTAAAAAATTATTTTTTAAGTAGTGTTTAAAAATATCGCCGCAAGCGTATCGCGACGGCTCTTTTTTATTTTGAAAATTTATTTTTGAGATTTTTTCCACTTTCGCCTCTTTAAAATAGGGGTTGATTTTAGCTAATTTGCGCTTTTAACTAGGTTAATTTTTAAGCGCGGCTTGACTTTTCGTTTAAAAATTTTTCTATCGCCAAATCCTGCCTGCGCCTTATCTCAGCGCCTATTGCAGCACCTTTAAAGCCTTGCTTTAAAATCTCCGCCGTGTTGGTAGCAGGCTCAAATTTAACTTCATAAACGCCTAAATTTTTAGCTCTTTTTATGAGGCTGGGCGAGTTTAGCCCGAGCCAGCTTTTTAGCGGTTTTTCTAGCGCTATTTTAAGTAGTTCGCGCTCACTCGGGCGACGCGAAAAAAACGGCTCTTTAACGCAGGCTTCGAAGCTTTTTGGCAGTCCTAAGTCGTAAAAATTTTTAATGCCGAAAAAGCCGTTTAAAAGATACAAAAACTCGCGCTCGTCTTTTTTGCCGTTTTGTTTGGGTAGAAATTTGACCGCGCTTTTTAGCTTTGCGGTAAATTTTTCCGCATCGGCGCGGCTCAAATTTAGCCCGAAAATTTTACCCAAAAGACCTAGTTTATAAAGATACCAAAAGCCGACCTCTTGAAATTTGGCGCCAAAAAGTTTCATCAGCTCACCGTTTATGCGCTCTCGGCTAAGATCTCTGATACTTAGGCTCTTCATCAGCCGCAAACTATCACGCGCGATACGGAAATTTAGCCGAGCGCTAAACTGCACCGCACGCAGTACGCGCAGGCTATCTTCGGCGAATTTTTCATCGTCGATATGGCGCAAGATGCCGCGTTTTATGTCGCGCTGTCCGCCGTAAAAGTCCAAAAACGAGCCGTCAAAGATATTTATCATCATCGCATTTACGGTAAAGTCTCGGCGAAAAGACGCCGCACGCTCGTCATCGGCGTAAGCCACCTCAAAGGCCTTGTGTCCCTCGCCCGTTTTATTTTCGGTTCGCGGTAAAGAAAGGTCGAAATTTTTAAATTTATAAACGAAGTAGTTTTTGCCCACGCCGCAAGCGCCGATTTGCGCCATTAGCGCGTCAAATTTGGCAGGATCGATGCCGTAAATTTCAACGTCAAAGTCGGAGATTTTTTTACCAAGCATCGCGTCGCGAACGCAGCCGCCGACGATATATGCGCGCTTAGTGTGGGGTGCTAGAAAATCTCGCAGCCATTTTAGATTTTTATTTTTGCAGATTTTCGAGCCGATTTTCGACATT
>NZ_CALKTQ010000029.1 GCF_937997465.1 uncultured Campylobacter sp.
TTTACTTCGCCAACAATCTCACATGATAAAAAATCGCCGTTGCCTGTATCGCAGCTCTTTTTCAACCGACTCAGCCCTTCTATGACCGCACGCGTAGTATCTACTTCGGTACCAAGCCCGTTAATATACAAAAACCCGAGATTTCTACAACCAAGACCATCGTTTCCGACATCACAAGATTTAGTATATAACTCAAACGCTTTTTTGTAGTCCCGCTTTACGCCTTTTTCATTTTCGTACATAAAGCCTAGATTATTGCACGACCTGTAGTTTCCATTATTGCAACCCTTTTTATAAAATTTCATCGCCTTGCCGTAGTCTTGCTTTACCCCGTACACCTCAAAGGCAAAATCATAAACTCCGCCCACCACGCCGCACGCCATCTCGTCCCCGGCATTACACTTGTTTTCATAGTCCTTTAGTATATTTGCCATCGGATTATCTATCGCCAAAGCGCTTATTAACATCAGACCAAAAACCGTAATTTTTTTCATAATATCCGCCTTTCAAATAAAAATTTAACGCATTCTATACCCCCCCCCCCTTAAAAAATCGTTAAATTTACCCTTGTTTTTTGGCGTCAAATTTTAACTATCTTCCTCTTTACAAGGAAACTTTGCTATAATTTTCCAAATTTTAAAGGCTAAAAATGCAAACTCTAACCGCACTCTACCAAAGCCCGTCGAAAAACGTCAAATTTATAAATAGAAAATTTGAGATCACAGCACCAAAAACGCTGATAAAAGGCGGTATAGGAAGCGGCAAAACCTCGCTTATCGCTGGCTTTTTGTCGGCATTTGATAGCAAAGAGTTTTTGTACGTAAATTTAGGCGACCTTCGCATAGATGCGGATGAGATTTTGTCAAATTTGCCCGAGTTTTTACGCCAAAATCCGCAGATAAAAATTCTAGCGATCGATGATTTTGAGCAGAGATTTCAGGAAAAATTTGAGCCGATTTTGCAGCTAAATTTATCAAATTTTATCCTAGCCTCACGATTTAGGGACATAAATTTAAGCGGCTTTAGCGAGCTAAATTTGGATTTTTTAGATTACGAGGAATTTATCGCGTTTTTTTCGAAAAAGATCGATCCAGAGATGCTTTTTAGCCACTTTTTGCTTCACGGCAGGAGTCCGGCATCAGCCTTTGGCGACGCCGAAAACGTCGCGGCAAATCTACAAACCGCGCTAAAATCGTCTCTATCCGCCACGCAGCTGGCCGTACTAAAAGAGTGTGCGAAGGCTCAGGCGCAAAATGTGAGCGTTTTTGAGATTTTTAGCACGCTAAAATCCGCCCGCAAAATCTCAAAAGACAGTGTTTACGGCGCGCTTAGCGAGCTGGAAAACATGAGCGCGGTTAGCCTAGTGGAAAAATTTAACGAGCCAAACGCCGCAAAAAGGCTTTATTTTAACGACTTTGCGTCTAAAAGCGCACTAAGTCTAAAAAAGGACTTCGCTAAAAATTTTAACAACACGGTTTTTTGCGAGCTGGCCAAATTTAACGAGCAGATTTTTTATACAAAAGAGCTTGATTTTTTCCTGTCAAAAAGGAAACTTGCGATCATTTGCTCGCCGTTTAGCGATGCGGATTTGGTCTTTTTAAAATTTAAAAAACTGCACGCAAATTTAAAAAATTTAGGTATAAATAGGCTACAAGCAATCAGCGTGGCAAACTCGGGCGAGACGAGCATAGAGGGCATAAAATGCGAGGTCGCACCGTTTTCTCGCTGGGCGCTAGGCATATAAAAGGAGCGGTTATGAGAGCGGTTGCGGCGATATTTTTGGCCTGCGTTTTGGCGCTAGGCTACGAGATCAGACACGAAAACGAGGGCAAAATTTATAAATTTGCAGGCGAGGCGGACGGGAGCAAATTTGAGCTCTACATCAGCGAACTTGAGGCCGAGTTTGAAAATTTTAGCGACAAGGGCGTCGTTTCACCGCCTAAATTTCAAGGGCACGCCTTTTTCGAGGGCGCCAGATACGACTTTAGTAAGGGCAGCATCGAAAAATCGGGCGCCGATATAACTGCCGTAAATGCGGTCACCGAGTGGCTAAATCTAAGCGTGAAAGCGGATAGCGGCGAACTAACGGGCAAACTAGCGATCAGAGGCAAGGCGCGAAAAGTCGTGCTAAAACAGGTCGCGAGCTATGATTTTGCCGCGCTAGGGCTGCAAGAGATCGGGCGAGACGGGGCGCGATTTGAAGCCGTAGCGAGTGACTTTTACTCCTCCAAATTTGCTCAAAATATCAAAAAATTCCTCGCCGCAAAGCTTGAAAATTTTAAATCGACATGGCTCAAAGACCCATCAAAAAACATCGCAAACGCGCTAAATAACCTCGAGTATCAAAACGGCAAAATAAGAAGCGTCTGCGAACTCGGCGCGAGCGGGAAAATCTGCAAAACCGTCTGGCTAAAAAAACTAAAAAAGATAAATTTGAGCGACGTTTTTAAGGATTTAGACGATGCAAATTTAACTGCGATCTTTGCAAAAGAAAAGATAGCTCCGAGCGAAAATTTTACGCTCTCGCCAAGCGGGATTACTTTTTTTGACGGTACGACCGGCAGCAAAAACAGCGAGATCTCGCTACCGCTTGAGCCCATCAAAGAGCATTTAAAGCAAAATTTTGGGCTGTTTTAGGCAATTTTTCCGCCAGAAAAGGGAAACTTTAAAAATGGAAGGCAAAATTTGATACAAATCAAACCGAAATTTGATGACTTAAACTCCAAAAAATATGTGAAAGCATGCCGATGAAAAACAAATTTGACGCCCAAATCTGCGGTATCGACGAGGCGGGACGCGGCGCGCTAGCGGGCCCTTTGGCAGTAGGCGCGTGCGTGCTAAAGCGCGAGATAGCGGGGCTAAACGACTCAAAAAAACTGACTGAAAAGCGACGCGAGCAGCTATTTGGCCAGATCGTCAAAAACTCGGAATTTCTCATCGCGTATTTTTCAAACAAAGAGATCGACGAACTAGGTCTTAGCGAGTGCCTTAGGCGCGCGCTGCGGCTGTTTAAGTCGCATTTTGCGGGCTGCGAGCTGCTCTACGACGGCAATGCAAACTACGGCACCGGCATAAAAACGATGGTCGGAGCCGACGTCAAAGTAGCACAAGTAAGTGCCGCAAGCATCCTAGCCAAAGTAAGCCGCGATGCGCTGATGACGGCGTGGGACGGCGTGTGTACGGGCTATGGATACGCCGCACACAAAGGCTACGGCACGAAAGCGCATCTAGACGCGATCGCAAGTCTTGGCGACTCGCCGCTGCAAAGGCGTAGCTTTCACGTAAAAAGCTTTGAGCGCGGGCTGTTTGATGAGTAAATTTGACTTTGTGTAGCCTTGTTTTCGTAAAATAGATTGAACATTTGCGCGACGATAAATTATACGAATTTTACGCATAAACATCAAAAACTAAAACTATTTTCTTTAAATTTAACTGTTTTATCGGCGACCTTATGAGTGACCGAGTTATGCGATACGGCCTAGTTGCCAAATTTGATTCTACAAGAAAACAAGAGCAAATTTGATATTTACGCATACTTATGATCCCCAGGACAGCTCCCGTTCGACGTAGCGTAAAACTGCAAATTTGGCTTATTTTGCGCAAGATATTTTTAAAAACTACAAAATTTCTCGTAAATGCTAGCAACCGACTCGTTCGTATAAACATCGTGCCGATGCTTAGATTTTCGCGCTTCGTAGTCTGTTTGGCAAGTCTTTTTAGGATGTACTTTTTCTTGCCGTTAGCATTAAAAAGCCTAAATTCATGCACTCCCGGCTCCTTGGCACGCTCTATTTTTTCTATGGCTTTTGCATAAATTTTAGATATTTTGCAGCGTCCGTGAGTAAATTTTCTAAGCTGCCATGCGAGATATTTTTTATATAAAAGATGTCTGTTATGCCGTTTTTCTCGACGTCTATGTCGTAAATATAAATCTGCCAAACATCTTTACTGAGCGCAAATTTCATGCGTTTATGGATGCGGATTTTGACGCTTTCGTTAAGAGCATTTCAGGAAAAGCTTTAGATATAAAAAATAGTGCGAAAACTGCGGATTTTTTATAAATTTCGCGGTGGGATTTTTACGTATTTGTAGCCAAAATTTGCGGCCTTATAGCCCAAATACGCGTAGAAGTCGTCGCAAATTTCGCGCGCGCAGCGTCCGTTTTGCTCTGCTTCGTTTGGAGTGCGGTTATCTTGGAGTTAGCCGTAAATTTTCTTTAAATTCGCAAGATTTGCGCTCAAATTTAAAAGTAGCATATCGGCTGTTACGAGCCTTGCCATCGCGGTGGCTACGACGCTGCCGCGCACTCCGATACACGGATCGTGCCGTCCGCGCAGCTCGCAGATGACGTCCTCGCCGCGCACGTTTTGCGTCGGCTGAGATAAAAATATCGACGGAGTCGGCTTAAAATGCGTCTTTATCACGACTTCTTGCCCGCTCGTCATACCGCCCAGCGTTCCGCCAGCGTGATTTGAGGTAAAACCGAATTTCTCGTTTGAATTTGAGTCGCGGCAAGCCTCGCCGTCCGCCTTGCTTTTACATTCGTCAAATTTGCCGCCGTTTAAATTTGACCGCTCGTCCGCACCGTCAAGAGTAGGGTTATCCGCGCTCAAATTTACGCCTGCATACGCCGCGCTCATCGAGTCGTTATTTTCGCTACCGCGCATCTTGCTAGCGTTTACGCCTTCGCCGATCTCTACGGCTTTGACGCCGTTTATTCCCATCATCGCAGCAGCTACCGCCGCGTCAAATTTATAGTATAACCCCTCGCCAAGCCCCGCCGGTGCGCCGCGGATAACCGTGACGACGCTAGCTCCGACGCTGTCGTGCCCCTGCTTGGCTTTTAGGATTTCCTCTTTCATCGCCTCTTCGTTGCCTAGCGAAAATATCTCCGAGCGTGCCGCCAGCTCAAAATCCAGCTGCTCGCCGCACGAAATTTCGCCCACGCTAGCCACGCCGCTTTGTACGCTGACACCAAACTCGCCCAGCAAAATTTGAGCTATCGCACCGCCCGCCACGCGCACGGCCGTCTCTCTAGCCGAGCTACGTCCGCCGCCTCTGTGGTCGCGGATGCCGTATTTGCGGTAGTAGGCGTAGTCGGCGTGCCCGGGACGAAAGAGCTCGCGTAAATTTTCATAATCGCCCGATTTTTGATTTTCGTTTCGAATGATAAAGCCGATCGGAGTACCGGTGCTTAGGCCATCAAACACGCCGCTTAAAATCTCTACGCGGTCGCCTTCGCTCCTGGCCGTGGCAAATTTCGAGCCGCCCGGCTTTCGTTTGTCAAGCTCGCTTTGGATAAAATTTAAATCGATACGCACGCCCGCGGGAAAGCCGTCTAGCACGCCGCCGATAGCCGCTGCGTGACTCTCGCCAAACGTCGTTAGCGCTAGTTTGCGTCCAAAGGTGTTCACTTGCCCTCTCCTAAAATTTCAAGCGCGGTTTTGGCGGCTTTTTGCTCGGCTTCTTTTTTGCTCTTGCCCGCGGCTCGCGAGATTTCGCGCTCGTTTAGCATCAGCGCGATCTCAAATTCTTTCTTATGATCGGGCCCTTTTGAGCCCACCAGCACGTATTTTGGTATCTCGGCGAAGCGCGCTTGGGTGAGCTCTTGCAGCGCGGTTTTATAGTCTTTTACCATGCGCTCAAAATTTATATCGGGGTAGCATCTCTCAAAGGCCTTTAGGCTGGCCGCGCGCACGGCGTCAAAGCCGCTTTCTAGGTAGATCGCGCCCATCAGCGCCTCAAAGGCGTCCGATAAGATTGATGCTTTTGCCCGTCCGCCGTTGTGCTCCTCGGCAGGCGAGATATTGATGAGCTGGCCTAAATTTAGATATTTGGCGAGCTCGGCAAAGCTTTTTTCATTTACGAGCGCGGCGCGCAGTTTACTTAGATCGCCTTCGCTCAGACGCGAAAATTTGTGAAAAAGATAATCCCCGATCACCAGATCCATCACCGCATCGCCCAAAAACTCGAGCCTCTCGTTGTTTGCGCCGCCTTTTACACTTTTGTGCGTGAGCGCGGTTTTTAGCAGCTTTTCGTCTTTAAATTTATATCCTAATTTTTCTTCCAAATTTCGCATTATTCGCCTTTTAAGCTATTTTTTATCTTTACGGCTTGCTCGCGCGCCATCTCGTCGCAAAGCTCGTTTTGCGGGTGCCCGGCGTGGCCTTTGACCCAGATCGCTTCGACCTCGTGCGGCTCGCTAGCAGCCAGATACTCCTGCCACAGCGGGACGTTTTTTACGTTTTTAAAGTTTTTCTTCACCCAGCCCTCTAGCCACGCATTAACGGCGTTTGCGACGTATGAGCTATCAGTGTAGAGCTTTACGCGGCAGGGCTGCTTGAGCGCCTTTAGCCCCTCGATCGTAGCGCGTAGTTCCATTTGATTGTTTGTCGTGTGCGCCTGCCCGCCGCTTGCCGTTTTTTTGTGCTCGCCGTACTCTAGGATGTATGCCCAGCCGCCGGGACCCGGGTTGTCCAGGCACGAGCCGTCGCTAAAAAGGCATACTGTTTTCATCGGATTTTTCCGTGATGTGGGGCAAAATTTGCACACTGCCTAGCTCGCTACACATCGGACAGCGGTAAAAATGCATCGGAAAGGCGTTTTTGCAGCTCTTGCAAACGTAGTTAAAGCTAAGCGCGGCTTTGTCGTAGTCGGCCACCTTTAACTTCTTTAAAACCTCTAGCTCAAAGCCCAGCGGTACGCCGTCCTCGTCGCTCATGCCTTTGACGAAAAACAGGCTCTTGTACTGGGGATCGGTTAAATTTACGGGCGTGTTTTGATAATAAACCAAATCCAAAACGTTCTCAAGCGGCGGAAAATCGCTAAAATCCTTAAGTCCTGAGCCGCTTAAATTTAACCTCTCCATCGCGATACGCCTCACGAGCGCAAATTCATCTTTTAGCGCTAAAATTTCGCCGATTTTAGCGGCTTCGTCTTTGCTTTTATCCGCTAAAATTTGCAGCGCCTTGATATACGCCGTTTGCGCTCTCACGTCGCTACCGAGCTCCTGCAAGGCGTCCAAAGCCTGCAACGCGCCCTCATAGTCTTTTAGCTTTTCAAAAATTATCGTTAGGGATTTTAGCGCGATTTGATTTCGCGGAGAGATTTTTAGCGCCTCTAAAAACACGCTCTTTGCGCGCTCGAGAAAGCCCGCCTTAAAATAAGTCTGGCCAAGATCGGTAAAAATTTGCTCCTTCGCCGCTCGGTTTTTAGTCCGTTCTAAAGCCACGGCATAGACGTTGATAGCCTTTTCAAAATACCCGCTTTTTGAAAACGTCCCCGCCAAAAAGCACATCGTAGCCGTATCCGCGCCCGAGTTTATCAAAAGCTGTTTGTTTTCATCGCTTAGGCCTTGAGATTTGCCGAATTTTTTCAAAAATCCCGCGATCTCCGCCTTTTCGTCCTTGCTCTTAAAAACGCCCCACGCGTAGCTAAAAACGGCGATCACGAGCACCGCGGCGACTAGCACCACGAGACCGAAAATCGGGTCTCTAAATTCGATAAAAAATATATCCAAAATGCCGCTTTCTATAGTCAAATTTAACGCCGATTATAGCAAAACGATTGTATAATCTCGCTTATGATCGATCCAAAATCAATAGAAAGACTAAAAGCGCAAACCGATATCGTCGATATTGTCGGGCACTATCTGCCGCTGAAAAAAAGCGGAGCGAACTTCGTGTGCGTCTGCCCGTTTCACGACGATAAAAACCCGAGCATGAGCGTGAGCCCGTCGCGCGGGATATTTCACTGCTTTTCGTGCAAAGCCGGCGGCGACGCGATCAAATTCGTAATGGACTACGAAAAGCTAAGCTACCCCGAAGCTGTCGAAAAGATTGCGGGACTGCAAAATTTTACGCTAAACTACGTGCGCGGCGGCGAACCGGCGAAGGAAAACAAACACATCCTAGAAAACGCAAATGTCTTTTACCGCTCGCTGCTCTATAAAACTCCCGCGGCCGTCGAGTACCTGTACTCGCGCGGTATAACAGACGAGCTGATAGATAAATTTGAGCTTGGTTTCGCGCCCGAGAGCGCACAGACGATAAGGCTACTGCAAAACGAGCAAATAGAGCCCAAAGAGGCCCTAGAAGTCGGCATCATAAAGCAAAACGAAAACGGCATCTACGCTAGCTTCATAAACCGCATCACCTTTCCTATCTACACGCACGCCGGGCGGCTCGTGGGATTTGGCGGACGCACAATCAGTGGAAACCCCGCTAAATACGTAAATTCGCCCCAGTCTGCGGTTTTTGACAAATCAACGCTTTTTTACGGCTATCACCTAGCAAAGCGCGAAATTTTCACCAAAAATCAGATCATCATCACCGAAGGCTACATGGACGTCATCATGCTGCACAAGGCGGGCTTTAATAACGTCGTAGCCGTGCTTGGAACCGCGCTCACGACCAAGCATTTGCCGCTTTTAAAGCGCGGCGAGATTAGCGTGATTTTATGCTTTGACGGCGACGACGCGGGCATAAACGCCGCGACAAAGTCCGCCCTGCTGCTTGCACAAAACGAAATCGACGGCAGCGTCGTCATTATTGAGGGTGGTGCAGACCCCGCCGATATGGTGGTAGCGGGCAAGATAGAGTATCTGCGGCAAATTTTTGAAAGCGGCACGGAGATCGGCGAATTTTACATCAGGCATCTAGCTAGCGGCTTTGACCTCTCGCGTCCCGTACAAAAGCAAAAGGCGCTAGAAGCGATCCAGGCCTTTACCGCGAGCTTAAAGCCCGTCGTCGCAAACTCCTACGTCCCGCTCGTGGCTAAAATTTTAAATATAGCCGAGGGGTCGTTTTGGTTAACTAGAGGCGCAAATACGCAAGCCACCCAGGAGCGCATGCAGGCCTACGAAATGCAAAATTTGGGTAAAAATCGGCGCGGGCGTAAAGATATACTTGAAATTCGGTTTTTAAAAACGATGATCGAAAATCC
>NZ_CALKTQ010000030.1 GCF_937997465.1 uncultured Campylobacter sp.
CGTCCACAATCGTATCGCGCTCAAGATGCGACGCCGTGATATCGAGGAAGCACAGCTCGTCCGCGCCCTCCTCGTTGTAGCGCTTGGCTATCTCGACCGGATCGCCAGCATCCACGAGACCTACAAAATTTACGCCCTTTACCACGCGTCCGTCTTTGACGTCTAGGCACGGGATTATGCGTTTTGCAAAATGATTCATCGCTCTTCTTTAGCTAAAATTTTGCTTTATTTTAGCTAAATTTGACTTATCTAATCATTACATAAGATATTTTTGGGTAAAATCGGCGAAAATTTAAGGTAAATTTACGCCGATGCCGCGAACATCGGCGTGCTTTAGGTGGGTGAGTGACCGCCGTTAGAGGACGATAACCGCTTATCGTCCGTGCGGGAGCGAATGAGCGAAGCTTATCGCAAAGCGATGCGAGCGATGGGTTTGTTTGCAGCAGTGGCTTCGCTACTCTGCGGAGTTAAAATGGAAAATATTAAAGCAAAAAAATGCTTCGGGCAAAATTTTTTACACGACGAAGCGACGCTAAACAAAATCATCCAAGCGATTCCCAAAGATACGCAAAATATCGTTGAGATTGGGCCTGGCTTAGGTGATTTGACATTTAGAATTTTGCGGATTTGCGGCGTAACTAGCTACGAGATAGATACTGAGCTTTTTGCGCTGCTACAGAAAAAATTCGCAAACGAAATTCAAAACGGACGATTGAAACTTTTTTGCAAAGACGCGCTGGATCAGTGGAGCGAAAGCGGCTTAAACGATGAGCCGTATTTTTTAGCGGCAAACCTGCCCTACTACGTTGCTACGAAGATGATCCTAAATGCGGTCGAGGACGAGAAATGTCGCGGCCTGGTCGTGATGATACAAAAAGAAGTCGCGCTCAAATTTAGCGCGAAAAGCGGCGATAGAGATTTTAGCTCTTTGGCGATTTTAGCCTCGCTTCAAGGTAGCTGCGAGCTACTTTTTGACGTGGATGCGAGCTGCTTTAACCCACCGCCGAAGGTGACTTCCTCGGTTATAAAACTGCAAAAAAGTAAAAATTTAATAGGCGAAACGGGCGTATTTAAGAGTAAATTTGAATACGAAAAATTTAAAACTTACCTCAAAATCGCCTTTAGCGCGCCTAGAAAAACGCTGATGAAAAATTTGAGTTCAAGCTACGAGAAGTCTGAACTCGAGCAAATTTTCAGCATGCTAAATTTGAGCGCAAACATCCGTCCGCATGAGCTAAATGTCGGTCTTTATCTAGAAGTATTTAAAAATTTAAAGGAAGATAATGAACGACAAAAACGAAGAAAAAGCGGTGGTCTCTCAGGGCAAGAGCAATAAAAAGCGCAGATTTCGCCCGAGAAATAAAAATAAGCAAGAAAATTTAGACCAAAACACGCAAAACGGCGAGCAAAAAGCTAGCCAAAGTGTGATAGATAATTTCTTTTTAGAGCCTTTTGACGGCGGCGAACAGCATGCCCAAAACGGCGAGCAAGCTAATACTAACAAACAAAACGGTAAAAGAAATCGTAGTAAAAATGGCAAACAAAACTCCCAAAACAGTGCACAAAACGAAAATAAAAACGCTAACAAACAAGCTGCTAACACAGAAAATCAAACGGGCGAAGCTAAGCCGAAAAAACAGCGAAAGCCAAAGAAAAATTTACCCGCCAAGCTAAGCGGAAACGAGCAGTGGCAGCAAGATATCGCCGCGTCTATGGAGGCAAACAAGGCCGTTCACGAACTGCGCCTCGAGCCGATGAAATATTTAAACTCGACCGATCACAGGATCCGCATCACGCCTCTTGGCGGACTAGGCGAGATCGGCGGAAACATGACCGTATTTGAGACCGACACGAGCGCGATCATCGTGGATATTGGCATGAGTTTTCCTAGCGAGAGTATGCACGGCGTGGATATCCTGATCCCTGACTTTGACTACGTGCGCAAGATAAAAGACAAGATAAAAGGCGTCGTCATCACGCACGCCCATGAGGACCACATCGGTGCGGTACCCTACTTTTATAAAGAGTTTAAATTTCCTATTTACGCCACGCCGTTGCCGCTTGGTATGATAAATAACAAATTTGAAGAGCACGGGCTAAAGCAGGAGCGTTCGCTTTTCCGCTCGGTTGAAAAGCGCAAGCCGTATTTGATAGGGGATTTCGAGGTCGAGTGGATACATATCACGCACTCTATCATCGACGCTAGCGCGCTTGCTATCACGACAAAGGCGGGCACTATCATCCACACGGGCGACTTTAAGATCGACCACACGCCGATCGACGGCTACCCAACAGACCTTGGCAGGCTCGCATACTACGGCGAGCGCGGCGTGCTGTGCCTGATGAGCGATAGCACAAACAGCTACCGCGAGGGCTTTACTAAAAGCGAAAGCAGCGTGGGTAAGACCTTTGACGCGATTTTTTCCAAAGCCAAAGGCCGCGTGATAATGAGCACGTTTAGCTCCAACATCCACCGCGTCTATCAGGCGATCGACTGGGGACTAAAATACAACCGCAAGGTCTGCGTCATCGGCCGTAGTATGGAGCGCAACCTCTACACGGCGATGGAGCTTGGCTATATCAAGCTCGATAAGAAAATTTTTATCGACGCTAACGAAGTCGGTAAATTTAAAGATAACGAAGTATTGATCGTCACCACCGGCTCTCAGGGCGAGACGATGAGCGCGCTGTACCGCATGGCTACCGACGAGCACAAATACATCAAAATAAAGCCGACCGATCAGATCATCATCAGCTCAAAGGCGATCCCGGGCAACGAAAGCAGCGTCTCGACTGTGCTAAATTTCCTCATCAAATCAGGCGCTAGCGTCGCGTATCAGGACTTTAGCGAGATACACGTGAGCGGTCACGCGGCGCAAGAGGAGCAAAAACTGATGCTGCGCCTAATAAAGCCTAAATTTTTCCTCCCGGTTCACGGCGAGTATAATCATATCGCAAAGCATAAAGAAACGGCCGTAGCCTGCGGCGTGGATGAGCGAAACATCTACCTGATGAGCGACGGCGATCAGATAGAAATTTGCCAAAAATATATGAAACGCGCCAAGACGGTAAAAACTGGCAAGGTATTTATCGACAACCAAATCAACAAGCAAATTTCAGACGACGTCGTGATCGATAGGCAAAATTTGGCCGAAGCGGGCGTCGTGATGATCATCGCGCAAATTTCCCGCCACGGCGCTAAGCTCATAAATAAACCTCGCGTCATCAGCTACGGACTCGTGGGCGATAAGCAAGACGGCGAGTTTAGGAAAGAGATGGAGGGCGTGCTGGAGCAGTATCTAAGCAACGTCAAAGAGGAGCTTTTAAAAGACGGCAGGATGCTCGAAGGCCAGGTGCGCCAAGTCATCCGCAAGCATATATTTAGAAAAGTCAAAAAATACCCGACTATCGTGCCGATCATATACCTGATGTAAGGGCGTAAAATGAGCGAGATGATAAAAATAGCTGCTAACGTGCTAAAGACCGAAGCTAACGAGCTAACAAGAAATGCCGAAATTTTAGACGGCGAATTTGAAAAAGCGGTCGAGATTTTATACCAAACCAAAGGCAAAGTCGTGGTTACGGGCGTGGGTAAAAGTGGACACGTCGGCGCAAAGATCGCCGCGACGCTTGCTAGCACTGGTACGCCTAGCTTTTTCATGCATCCGACCGAGGCGATGCACGGCGACCTGGGTATGATCGGCAAGGACGATACGCTGCTAGCTATCAGCTTTAGCGGCGAGAGCGAGGAGCTAACCAAGATCCTACCTCATGTGCAGCGTTTTGGCGTACCGATAGTTGCGATGGCGAGGGATAAATTTAGCACGCTGGGTAAATTTAGCGACGCGTTTGTGAAGCTTGACGTTAGCAAAGAGGCCTGCCCGCTAGATGCCGCACCGACTAGCTCGACGACGCTAACGTTAGCTCTAGGTGATGCGTTAGCCGTTTGCCTGATGGAAAAGCGAGGCTTTAAAAAAGAGGATTTTGCAAATTTTCATCCAGGTGGAAGTCTTGGCAAGAGATTATTTTTAAAAGTAAAAGACGTGATGAGAAGCGAAAATTTGCCGATAGTACGCTGGAATGCGAGCTTAAAACAGGCGATCGACACGATGACGCACGGCAAACTCGGTACAGTTTTGATCGTCGATAAAGACGGCGTTTTGGATGCGATTTTAAGCGACGGAGACCTTAGGCGGGCGCTGATGAGAGAGGACTTTGATCTAAACGACGCTGCGATCAAATACGCGACGATAAAGCCAAAAGAGCTAAATGATAAAGAGATGTTAGCGATAGATGCGTTAGCGCTCATCGAGCGGTATAAGATACAGCTACTAGCCGTCGTAGAAAACGGCGTTCCGGTCGGTGTTTTACACATACACGACCTTGCAAATTTAGGACTATAAAATGCAAAAAAGCAGATTAAATAAATTTATATCGCATAACACGAGTTATTCGCGTAGAGAGGCTGACGAGCTCATAAAACAGGGCAAAGTTAGCGTAAATGGCCGCGTCGTTAGCGAGCTGGCTACTAGCGTTAGCGAAGAGGATAAAGTAAAGATAAACGGCCGCATAGTAAGGCTAAAAAAAGAATTTACAATGATCGTTTATCACAAGCAAAAGGGCGAACTCGTTAGTAAAAAGGACGACCGCGGACGCAAAACTATCTATGATAGCCTTGACCGACAGTTTGCTAAATTTGTTAGTATCGGGCGGCTTGACTACGCTAGCGAGGGACTACTTTTACTAACGGACGCTCCTGCTATCGCTACCGCGCTGATGAATAGCGACGTAGAGCGCGAATACTATCTGAAAGTAAAAGGCGAGATAACGCCTGAAGTGATAACGGCAATGAATGAGGGCTTTTTCGCTGCAGACGCTACTAAGGGCGCGCATGCTAAAACCGCGATAAAATCAATGGAATTTAAGCCCTTTTTGGACTATAAAATTTTCGGCTCGAGCGGCGGTTTTACGAAACTAAAAGTCGTGATAAACGAAGGGCAAAACCGCGAGCTACGCCGATTTTTCGGATATTTCGACCTTGAGGTAATGGATCTAAAACGCGTTAGTTTCGGTCGCGTCGATCTTGGTATGCTAAAGCCCGGTAAATGGCGTTATTTTGAAAATAGCGAATACGAAGCACTGAGAGATTTTCTAAAGGTAAATAACGTTAGGTACTAACCTTTTATAAAACGTTAGCGATTAATTATGTAAAATTCATAGTGAAAAATTAACGTTAGCCAATAATTCATCAAATTTTCAAACTGGCGGAAAAATTGATCAAAATTTGGAATGCGTGCAAATTTAAGCAACAAAGATGAAATTTCAACATTTACCGTTAATAAGTCATCTCCTGTAGCAGTAAATTTACTAACGTTTAAACGCATGTTTGAACATTGAATTTATAAACTATGAGGAGACTCATTAAGTTTTTTACTAAATTTTAGCCGTAAAATATAGGCAAATTTAAAATTAAATCCGTCAAATTTAACTATTTTACTTTGTAGAGCTAATTTAGTAGAATAAAATCAAACAGGCTTTAAAAGCTAAATTTTATTCTCCGAAAGCAGTATAAAAATCAGCGGATTTATCAGCGTTTCTCCGCGTGCGGCGTAGAGCATAACGTCCTCGAAATAGTTGTCATTGATGCCGTAAACGTGATATTCGTACGCGCCGATGCCGTATCCCATCGGAGTGATGTCTACGCGCGAGTACCAGGCGTCTTTAGCTAGGATGTAGCGGCTTGTGTCTTGCGAATACACCCACAGCACGACGTCATCTTTGTTCTTTTGCCGCATGAGCCAAGTAAACGAGTTTGAGATGTCGTAGAAAAAGTACGTGTCGCCGTTTGGCATCACTGCCTGAGCCGTATTGTTTAGGTCGCTAATGAGAACCTTGCTCTCAAAGCAGAGGTATTTGTTTAGCTCGATGTCTAGCGGCTTTTTTTCTACGTTGCCGTGGCGAACGACGATTTTACCCTCGCTAGTATCCACTGAAAACGCGAGCAGCGCCACCACGCCGATGAGTAGTACGGCGGCGAAAATTTGCTTTATCATAATAAAACTCCTCGTAAAAGGTAGTATTTAGCGACGAAAAAGCTACAAACAAGAGCATTTACGATCAGCCAAAAAGAGGAAATTTTGAGCAAATGCTCGTAAGGTTTTTTCACGATTAGCTCGACCAAAAACGCCGCGATACCGTAGAAAATACCCAAAAACAGCGAGCCCCAGATGAGGTAGCCGACGTAAAAATACTCGCCCTTTAGCATGCAGTACGGGCATTTGTGATTTGGCTGTTCGTAGACGTAAAGCCCGAAAAAATAAGTAATCGCGTAGTATGCGATAAACAAAAACAGCAGGTTGCAAACAAAGCTCGCCATCGTCTGTTTGAGTAAATTTAGCGTCAAAATGACCGCAAAAATGGCGTAGTAAAATATGACCAAATTTAACTTCGTGTAGCCAAACGGTAGCTTTGGCGCCTGAAACACGACCGAGCAGCAAAAGACGGGCACTTTTAACGGCACGTTACTAAAAAATAGGATCTCGGCGGCAAATTCGATCAAAACGCCGATAAAAAGCGCGGTGAAGATGATGTATTTTCGCTTTAAATACGGAAAATTCGTCGCCTTTAAATCAAGCGAATTTATGATGAGCCACAGCCCAAAGCCAAAGATGAGCAGCAGTTTTAGCAGCAGCAAAATGCCGCCAAATTGATTTGATCCGATGACGCCAGCCGAGCACATGGCGCCGGGCACCACGTCTGCTAGCTCGTTTAGAGATAGCGCGAAAAATACGAACAAAACGATCTTGCAAACTACGGCAAAAAACAAAATCGTATTTACGAGGTAGTTGCGTTTTTCTAGGTCGTACTGTAAATTTGACGTCGAGTTAAAGTCCCATAGCCGCATGATACGCACGACGAAATACTGCGAAATGCCCATCAGCACGATGATGATGAGCTCGATTAGCAAAAACGCGATAACAACGTCCGATAAAAATACGCTCACAGCATCTCTCCGTCTTGCATCCTCACGTAGCCGTCCACGAAGTCCAGATCGTCAAATAAAATATCGTGCGTAGCGACGACGACGGTCTTTTTTAGCTCTTTAAATTTTTTCAGCATTTCGATAAAAATAAGCGAGTTTTGCTTGTCCAAATTTGCCGTCGGTTCGTCGGCTAGTATGACGCTAGGATCCATCGCTAGAGCCCTTGCTATCGCGCATCGCTGCTTCTCGCCGCCGCTTAGCTTTGAGATTATTTGATCTTTTTTGTGCGCGATGTTAGCGAGATTTAGCGCGCGATCGATTTGCGAATTTAGCTCGGCTTTTTTAAGACTTGTTAAGCTTAGCGGCGCCAGCACGTTTTGATAGACGCTAAGGCCCTCGATCAGGTTAAAGGACTGAAATATAAACCCGACCTCGCTATGTCTAAAATTTGAACTCATGATGTCTGGTAGTTTTGAGACGTTGCGACCGTTGATTAGCGCTTCGCCGCTGCTTGGTTTGCTAAGCGCGCCTAGAATGCCTAGTAGCGTACTTTTGCCGCTACCGCTAACGCCTTTTAGGATGACTAGATCGCCGCTTTTTACCGTCAAATTTATATTTTTCAGCGCGTGAAATTCGTTTGGTTTGTTTTGATTGTAAATTTTACAGAGATTTTTTACTTCTATCGCGTTCATTTTACTGCCTCGCTCATGTCGCTAACGGCGATGCGCCACGACGGGATGATGACGAATGCTAAAAACGGAATCACGTTAAAAACAAAGATCAAAAATAGCATATTAAAGTCGATGATCGGCGTAAAATCCGTGAAATTTGCTACCTCGCTGCCTAAAAATATATCGCGTAAAAACGGCGCGCCGAATAAAAACACGTAGATATATGCTCCAGCGACGCCCAGCAAATAGGCGCTAAAAGAAACTACGATATTTTGGATAAATTTAAGCGCGATGATATTTCTCACGCTAAAGCCGATACTGCGCAATATCGCGATCTCCTTTTTCTTCTCGCCGTATGCGAGCGAAATTTGATTTTTCAGCAGGATAAAAAACGAAACCATCGCCACGACGTAAAGTACCATGAAAATGCCGCCTTTGTAGTAGTAAAGGTGCCTTATTTTGGCCACGCCGTCCTCGATGCTCGTAACCTCGGTGTTCGGATATACGTTTTGGATCTTTAGGGCCACTTCGCTGATCTCGTTTACGTTTGGTACTTCGACGTAGAGCCTCGTGTATTCGCCCTCTTTTAGACTTAGTACCTCGCGCGCGGTGGCTGGATTCATGTAGATGACGTCGTTTGAGACGATACCCGTTTCATGCGGCGCGGTTTTGTTGATCTTCATCGGGATCATTTTTTCTTCGGTTAAAAAGTTAAAAACGTCCTCGTAATAAAGCTCCGCCATCTCTTTTTTTACGCCTTCGCCCACGATCATCTCGTTTTCGTCTAAATTTTCATCGCCGACGATGTGAAACCAGACTCTTTTTTGCGCAAAATAATACTCTCCCTCGACCGCTCCCTCGACGCTAGCAACGCCGGGGATCTTTGAGACGTCGTAGATGTAGCCGTCGTGTATCAGGTCTCGTTTGCCCGCACGCAGAGCCTCGACGACGACTTCTGGCTTTGAGCGGGTCAAATTCGTAAGGTCGCTTTGGATGGAGCTTGAGACGAAAAGAACCGCGCTTAAGATAAACACGATAAAAGCGAAGATAAAAAAGCTAAAAGCGTGATCGGCGCGGTCTTTATAGAGCAGCGTAACTGCGTAATCGATAAAATTTTTACTCGGCATAGACAAACTTCCCGTACTCTTTTGAAATAAAATTCGTCGAAATTTGCGCGTCTTTGACGGATTTTTGGATCAAATTTAGCTGAGCTTCCTTGCCTGCTCTATCGTAACCTAGGTAATGCGCCCCGATACAAACGTAAAGGATCGCAAAAAAGCCCGCTAAAACGCAGATGAGTCTCACATCAACCTCTCTACTAAAAGAGTCGTGATCTCGTCAAATTTGACGATCTGTTTGCCGCCGTGATCTTTGGCAAATGTTTTAGCGTCCTCTTCGTTTGCAAACGGTATGAGCTCGTTGCCCATAGGTCCGAGCACGTTTGAGCCGGTTACGTAGTAGGCGGTTCTGGCATCGATTTTGTTTAGCTTGTAGTAGTCGCTAACGTAAATTTGATCGTCTTTTTTGCCTTTTTCGAAATAATACTTCATCATGTCCTTGACGCCGTCAAAGTAAAGCTCCTCTTTGCTTGTTTTCATCATCGTCGCCCACTGCGGGTTTTTGCCGATTAGCATACCGCAAACAGGGCAGCGAGCGCCTTTTGGCACGACGATCCTCTCGGCTTTTTGCGCTTTTTGCTTAGATTTTGAGGCTTGATCGCTAGTGCCTAAATTTGCCGGAGTGTCCCATAGATATAGAGCTGCTGCTTGTAGGTGTTTGTCGTATTCTGGAGCCTTGCTTGCGCCCTTTGCGTCGCATGTTTTTTTGAGGTGGGCTTTTAGCTCTGAGATGGCTTTAAAGCTTTTTGGGTCGACTTTCTCGCAGTTTGCTTCGTAAAATTCCTTACCGTGCGCATAAACACCGCCTTCGCGTTTGGCTTTTATCATCTTGTTATCGCCCTCAAAATCCTGCCCCGCAATCTCGTAGGCCTTGGCGAAATTCATTATCTTGCCGCCGTTTTCTGCTTGGAATTCTTTCGCGTCGGCTTCTGTTGAGAAGGCGTATTTGCTATTTCTAGTCATCGTGCCGCCGATCTTGCTGCCGACGACGTAAAAGGCTTTATTTGCATCGATCAAATTTAGATTTTTCGTATCGACGACCTGCGCGTCGCTTGGGATTTTTCCCTCCGTTAATTCGTATAAGCAGTGCAGAGATGCTACTTGTTTGCCGTTATAGACGTGGTTGGTTTTATAAAATTTAACCAAATTC
>NZ_CALKTQ010000031.1 GCF_937997465.1 uncultured Campylobacter sp.
GTAAATTAAGATAAGTTTAATACATATATATGTATAATAAATATATAAAAATATAGGGAATAGATATGGCATAACATTTTTACTATCGGCTGAAGCTCGCAATCTATCTCTTATTAAAATTGCAAAGATGAACGATTTTCAGGCCATTGCAACTTTTGGGCAAGTTCGTTGGTTTGAAACCAAAGGCAACCCGGTGTGTCCTTGCTGCGGCAGTGGCGGCAAAATTTACTTCATAGCCTCTCGCAAGCAGTTTAAATGTAAAGAGTGCACTAGCTTCTTTAGTGTTACTAGTGGCACGATTTTTCACGGGCATAAACTACCGCTTCAAACTATTCTTATGGATTTGTTAATGCCGCTAAATGAATTTCAGCACTACAACTCTCTCGCGACTTAGACGTTCAATATAAAACCGCTTGGGTATTACTGCATAAAATTCGCGAAAGCTTAATGGATTATGATAGCTTACGTCCGTTTCAAGGCGTAGTCGAAATGGACAGAGTGTATGTTAACGGCTATATAGGTTAGAAAAAAGAATAGATCGCAGAAAGGCATACAAGCCTAATAAACGAGTGGTTATATCGCTCAGGCAAAGAAACGAATTCGGTATTCGGTATCGGAGCAAATCGCACGAGAACTTTTATTTTAAAAAGCGAAAACCCGATAGAGCTTAGTCGTATAGCTCATAGATTTATCGCAAGAGGCAGCGAAGTGCACACGGACGAGAATATCGGATATTCAAATTTTTATCGCTCATTACGATCACAGAGTGGTTAATCATGCCGTAGAGTATTGCGGTATAAACGGAGAAAACAACAATCAAAGCGAAAGCTACAACTCAATGTTTCGCAGACTTCAATACGGACAATGCCATAAATTAGGCACGTTGTATCTGTCAAACTATGCTAATGAGATAGCTTACCGAGAGGATACAAGGCGATTTAACAACGGCTTTATCTTTAGAGATATTTTAAAAAAGTGCTTAGACAGTGAAATTTCAAACGAATTCTGCGGTTATTGGCAAGGCAATCATAGAGTAGCCGAGAGATTAGGCATTTAGAATTTTTATACAATATTGTTTTTGTGTCGTTTGTAATACGGCATTCTATTACGTCTTGACGGACTAAACTAAAACGGTATAAATTCCGCCGTATATCGATTTATGAAGCTCTTGCGGTAGAGCTTTTGCTTTCATTGCATACTCTGTTAATTCATTTATATCGACATTATCGTTGCTTTTTATATACTCTATAACAAGCTTTGTTAACTCTTTGTGCTTAAAATATCTTTCTCTCGTTTTCTTGGGTGCTATTTTTCTTAAGTCGTAGTTCAGATCAAATATCTTTATGCTTTTTGAGATAGTTGAAATTTCATCTCTCACTTCTTTGATAGCTTCTTGATATGATTTGATCTTGCCTTGAAGATCTGTGTGTTTAGCTACTAAAGCCTATATTACGTGAGATTCTGCCATATTTTTCCCTTTTTACCGCAATTGTTATATGCGATTAATATGGCTAGAATTTTATCTGATTACTTTATAGAAGTTGGTTACGGTTGCTACATAATACCGATAATTTGCCCAATTTGAAAATATGTTCTTACCCCATATCTCTTTAAGATGAAAGGCTAAAATCATCACTACCGCCAAAATATGACGTGTTTGAGTGCTATTAAGCGCGGAGAATCTTATCTAAGGCTCAAGACAAGTTAAAGATTTTTAGCCGTGACTTCGTCTTGCTACTTATAAGACTTCGTGTCAATTTCAATAGTTTCTAATACAAATTATCCTGTGTAGTTTTATATTATATCTAAACTATACTTCACTATACCCACAGCTGCATTTTTAAAAGTTACAAATACAGTGAAGTAGGGCAGAATACATTTCTTTAGACATGGTAGAAAATATTTTTCTCTTAGTTTTTTGCAATGGCTACACTGAAAAACCATTATTAAGACATTTTATGAAGCATTATGGCTCATTAAAATCCAGAATATGTCAGGACAATGGCAATAAAATAGATGTGGCAGGGGGGAGAGGATGGTTTTTAATAGCAACAAGAATATAAATCCTCCAATAAAAAAGTAGGTGCAGGCATCATAAATCATCAAAAAAGTCAAAAATATAGATTGAATTTACCAATCAAGCGTTGCCCTATTTTTACTGAACTACAAAGACTAGAAGGCAAAAGGGCTTTGGGGGCAGAAAGATGTTATTGGTGTTATTGTAAAGAAACACAAGCGCCTTGAAAAAACAATAGCAGTCAACTTCAATATATTAAATCTGCCATTATGATTGTTAATGGTTACATATTGAAAAATAGTAAATACAGTGGAGCAGAGTTTAGGCATAATAGTATCAAAAAATACTAATGAATTTTATTGTAGGTTAGTAAAAAATATAAAATAGTTTGAAAAGTGAGATTTTCAATATAATAACTAATAAATGCCCTAAAGTAGGGGCTTTTTAGCTTGATATTCGGTATTTTTAGTTAGGTTCAAGATAAGTTAAAAACTTTCAAAGGATAGTGTATCTTATTTTGCAATAAATGAAGTGTAGCTAAGCACAAGCGCACATTAAATGAGAGTGTGCAAATTTATATTGCTAGAAAGCTTACAATATGTTAGTTGACTACAAAGCCAAATCTCATTATAGAATAAAACACTCAATAACTAGGCTACGTCCATTGCTTTACAAGAGGCAAAACGCCTAATATAAAAACCCAAATAGCCACAGCGGGATTTTATTGCCACTTCCAACTTCTATATCGTCGGCTACTACGTACGAGTTTTGTACGTCCTTGATCTGCTCAAAGCTCTTTTTGGTTCTGCCCGCCTCAAAGGTAAATTTATCATCTACGATGAAGTCGCCTTGCTTGTTCAACATAAGCAAATCTGTTTGAAATTTTCCGGCCTTATAGGCGCTTATTTGATTTATGAAAAAGCTCTCTCTCAAGCTTCCGATATTAGGCGAGATACTTAAGGTATAAGCTAGGTTCGTATTGCTTAAGTAAATTTTATCCGGCTTTAATATGGCGTTATATCCCCTACTTTTACTAGTTAAATTTATTATAAGACCTGCGCTTTGCATATATCTTAGGTATTCGATAAGAGTAGGCCTAGATATTTCGCACGCCCTCGCAAGCTCGCTTATATTTGGGCTAAAAGGAACGCTTTGACTTAGTAAAAACAGTAGCTTTTTTAGCTTATCTATATTTGCGTAGTTTAGCGAGCAAACATACGGGATGTCGCTTTGCAATACTTGATTTATTACGCCCGTTAGTTTAGAGTAAAAGCCTATTTTATCGTTTGCAAACGGATATGCTCCGTGAGTTAGATAGTCTTTAAAATATATGAACGGCTTAAATTTGCCAGTTAAATTTACGGCTATTTCATAGTGATTTTCCAAAATTTCATCTAGGCTATATTTTTTGTATTCGCTTTTTAAATTTAGATTTAAAAACTCTCTAAAAGACATGTTGTTTAGATGATACTTTACCGCTCTCCTGCTTAGATCGGCCCCGTTTATATCAAGCTCTAGCATAGACGAACCCGTGATTACGAGTTTTAGATTGCTTTGGTCTATGATGGTTTTTATATGAGACGACCAATCTTTTAGCTTGTGTATCTCGTCTATCAAAAGTAATTCGCCGCCCACTTTTTCGAAGTCGAGCGCGAATTCATAAAGAGACGTCGCCGCAAATAAAGGATTATCCATGCTTATATAAAGGGCTTTTTGCGAAGCTTGGAAATTTTGTTTTAGGTATTGTAATATTAACGTCGTTTTACCAACGCCGCACTGCCCTAATATCATTACGGCTTGTTCGCTAAAATCTATATCGTCGTAAAGATATCTTTTAAAATCAAGCTTCACTTTTCTTAGATAGTTTTGCTGCTCATTAAAGAATCTCGTAAAGTCCATATACGTTCTTTTATTTAAAATTGT
>NZ_CALKTQ010000032.1 GCF_937997465.1 uncultured Campylobacter sp.
AGCACTTCCTTGGTAAGGAAGAGGTCGCGGGTTCAAGTCCCGCTATGAGCTCCACGGATTTTAGAGAAGTAAAATTAAGTATAAATTTGAATTGCAAATATCATTACGGAGGAAGAGATGGCAAAAGAAAAATTTTCACGTAACAAGCCACACGTAAACATTGGTACTATTGGTCACGTTGACCATGGTAAAACAACTTTGACAGCTGCAATTTCTGCTGTTCTTTCAAGAAAAGGTCTTGCTGAGCTAAAAGACTATGATAATATCGACAACGCTCCAGAGGAAAAAGAGCGCGGTATTACCATCGCTACTTCTCACATTGAGTACGAGACTGAAAATCGCCACTATGCGCACGTTGACTGCCCAGGCCACGCCGACTATGTTAAAAACATGATTACCGGTGCTGCTCAAATGGACGGCGCTATCCTAGTTGTTTCTGCTGCTGACGGCCCAATGCCTCAAACCAGAGAGCACATCCTGCTATCTCGCCAAGTAGGCGTTCCATATATCGTTGTTTTCATGAACAAAGCTGATATGGTTGACGATGCGGAGCTCCTTGAGCTAGTTGAGATGGAAATTCGCGAGCTTCTAAACGAGTACGACTTCCCTGGTGACGATACTCCAATCGTAGCAGGCTCGGCTCTACAAGCTCTTAACGAGGCTAAAGCTGGAACAGAGGGCGAATGGTCTGCAAAGGTTCTTGAACTTATGGCTAGAGTTGATGAGTATATTCCAACTCCAGTACGCGCAACAGATAAAGATTTCTTGATGCCTATCGAGGATGTTTTCTCTATTTCTGGTCGCGGTACAGTTGTTACCGGTAGAATTGAAAAAGGCGTGGTAAAAGTCGGCGATACCATCGAAATCGTAGGTATTAGACCAACTCAAACTACTACTGTTACCGGCGTCGAAATGTTTAGAAAAGAGATGGATCAAGGCGAGGCAGGCGACAATGTAGGTGTTCTTCTAAGAGGCACAAAAAAAGAAGATGTTGAGCGCGGTATGGTTCTTTGCAAACCTAAATCAATTACTCCTCACACTAAATTTGAGGGCGAAGTTTATATTTTAACAAAAGAAGAAGGTGGACGCCATACCCCATTCTTTAACAACTATAGACCGCAGTTCTATGTAAGAACGACTGATGTTACAGGTTCTATCACTCTTCCAGAAGGAACAGAGATGGTTATGCCTGGTGATAACCTAAAGATAACTGTTGAGCTTATTGCGCCAGTTGCTCTTGAAGAGGGAACTCGCTTTGCGATCCGCGAAGGTGGTAGAACTGTTGGTTCAGGCGTTGTTTCTAAGATTCTAGCATAAACTAATTTATAATTTTTAGCGGAGATTGTTCTCCGCTTTTTTGAAGGGAATTTATGGCAAAAGGTAATAGAATAAAAGTTGGTCTTAAATGTTCTGAATCAGGTGATATAAATTACACCACAGTGAAAAATAGCAAGACAACGACTGAAAAATTAGAACTAAAAAAATATTGCCCAAGACTAAAAAAACATACTGTTCATAAAGAAGTTAAGTTAAAGAGCTAAGGCTTTTTAGGGCAATAGCTCCAACGGTAGAGCGCTGGATTCCAAATCCAATGGTTGGGGGTTCGAATCCCTCTTGCCCTGCCATCAGAAGGTTAAAAATGGAAAAAATAATAAATTATATAAAGCTTTCGCGCGCTGAGATTGGAAAGGTAATTTTTCCACTCAAAGAGCAAATAAGAAATGCTTTTATAACAGTTTTTGCTGTAGTAGCTATTGTTTCACTTTTTTTAGCTCTTGTTGATGCAATTATGTCTTTCTCTCTTTCAAAGCTGATTTAAGGTTGAATCATGGCACATAAATGGTATGCGATTCAAACTTACGCCGGTAGCGAAATGAGCGTAAAGAGAGCTATTGAAAATTTGGTTAGAGATAATCACATTGAAGAACAACTAAAAGAGATTATAGTTCCTACTGAAGATGTAATAGAAATCAAAAACGGCAAGAAAAAAATAAATGAAAGAAGTCTTTATCCTGGATATGCTTTTGCATATCTTGATTTGGATACGGCTCTTTGGCACAAGATTCAGTCTCTTCCTAAAGTTGGTAGATTTATAGGCGAGGCGAAAAAACCTACGCCACTAAGCGAAAAAGATATAAATTTAATTTTAGAAAAAGTCCAAAAGCGAGCTGCTCCTAAACCAAAAATTTTCTTTGATAACGGAGAAAATGTTCGTATTACGGAAGGGCCTTTCGCGAATTTTACTGGTATAGTAGAAGAGTACGATATGATACACGGAAAGCTAAGGCTAAATGTTTCAATATTTGGCAGAAGCACCCCAGTTGAAATTTTATATTCACAAGTCGAGAAGATAGTATAAGGAGAAGTTTATGGCTAAAAAAGTTATAGGCGAAATTAAATTACACATTGCTGCTGCAAAAGCAAATCCAAGTCCTCCGGTAGGCCCGGCTCTTGGTCAGCAAGGCGTTAATATTATGGAATTTTGTAAAGCATTCAATGAAAGAACAAAAGATATGGCTGGCTTTAGGGTTCCAGTTGTTATTACCGTTTATGCTGATAGAAGCTTTACATTTATCACTAAACAGCCGCCTGCTACGGATTTGATTAAAAAAGCTGCAGGCATAGAAAAAGGTTCGGATAATCCGTTAAAAAATAAGGTAGCTAAGCTTACAAAAGCTCAGGTACTTGAAATAGTAGAGAAAAAAATTGCCGACTTAAACACTAAAGATAGAGAGCAAGCAGCTAAAATCATTGCTGGTTCGGCTCGCTCAATAGGAATTACGGTAGTAGATTAATCCTTTTACCACATAAGGATTTTTAAAGTTAAGTTTATAAACACGCGTTAATATTTATAGCGCGTGTATTTTAAATTTGACAATGTGGAAGCATAAAATTTATAAATGCGGAGAAATTAATGTCAAAAAAAACTACAAAAAGATTTGGTAAGCTACTTGAAAAAGTTGATACCACTAAAACTTACTCTTTAGCAGATGCTATTGATACTGTAAAATTACTAAAAAGCGCCAAATTTGACGAAACAGTCGAAATAGCACTAAAACTCAACGTCGATCCAAGACATGCTGATCAAATGGTTAGAGGCTCGGTAGTGCTTCCTGCAGGAACTGGCAAAACCGTTCGTGTAGCAGTTATAGCAAAAGATGCGAAAGCTGATGAAGCAAAAGCCGCCGGTGCTGATATAGTCGGTAGCGATGAGCTTGTTGAGGATATTCAAAAAGGAATTATGAATTTCGACGTTCTTATCGCTACTCCAAATTTAATGGGACTAGTTGGTAAAGTAGGACGAATTTTAGGGCCAAAAGGTCTTATGCCAAACCCAAAAACTGGCACTGTTACTATGGATGTAGCTCAAGCGGTCAATAACGCAAAAAGCGGTCAAGTTAATTTCCGCGTAGATAAGCAAGGAAATATACACGCTGGCCTTGGTAAAGTTAGCTTTTCAAAAGAGCAATTAAACGAGAACATTTCAACTCTTATCAAAGCGGTAAATAGACAAAAACCAGCGGCAGCAAAAGGTAGATATATTAAGAGTGCCGCTTTATCATTAACTATGAGCCCTTCTGTTTTACTTGAAACTCAAGAGCTTATGGATCTACGCTAATTTAGCTAATAAATTTTTATCTTAGATTGGAGATAGCAGAGGCTTTTGCTTAATCGCGCTTTCATGCCGCTCTGCTTGAAATCACTAGTCGGAAAGGAGAAAAACTAGATGACGAGAAATGAAAAATCTGAAATAATCAGTAAACTTGAAGCCGAATTTAAAGAAAATGAAGCGATCATAGTTTGTGATTATCGCGGTCTTAGTACTAAAAAACTTGAAGCATTAAGGGATGCGGCTAGAGTTTTAAATGTAAAAGTTCAAATCGTAAAAAATACTCTTGCAAATATCGCTCTTAATAACGTTGAAAAGTCTGGCATGGTCTTGAAGGATACAAATATCTTTATCTGGGGCGATCAGCTTTCAGCTACTAAAGTTGCGGCTAAATTTGAAGAGACCAATAGCGAACTATTCAAAATCAAAACCGCTCATATCGATGGCGAAGTTGCAAGCGTCGAGAAGGTCAAGGCTCTATCTAAGATGCCTAGCCGTGATGAGTTGCTTGCTATGCTTTTGCAAGTTTGGAATGCGCCTATCCAAAATTTCACTATTGGACTAAATGCGCTTAAAGAAAAAAAAGAAAAATCAGCATAATATAAAAAGGATAAAAAATGGCAATTACTAAAGAGGACGTATTAGAATTTATCTCTAATCTTTCAGTATTAGAGCTAAGTGAGCTAGTAAAAGAATTTGAAGAGAAATTTGGCGTAAGTGCTGCTCCAGTAATGGTAGCAGGCGGCGCAGTAGCAGGCGGTGCAGCCGATGCAGCTGAAGAGAAAACAGAATTTAATGTTGTTCTAGTTGACGGCGGCGATAAGAAAATCAACGTTATTAAAGTTGTTCGCGCTCTTACAGGTCTTGGTCTTAAAGAGGCTAAAGACGCAGTTGAGCAAACTCCTTCTGTTATCAAAGAGGGTGTTAGCAAAGATGAGGCTGAAGCAGCTAAAAAAGAGCTTGAAGAAGCTGGCGCTAAAGTCGAACTTAAATAATTTCACTTATTTTTACAAAGGAGGCGACGCCTCCTTATTTAATTTTTACAAAGATGCCGCAGACGTGCGGTTATTTACTTTCTTTCAAACTTATACCATGAGGTAGAATATGCTAAATAGTTTATACTCAGGAAATCGTCTTAGGGTTGATTTTTCAAATGTTGCCAAAGAGATCGATGTTCCTAACCTACTACAATTACAAAAAAAGAGTTTTGACCAGTTTTTAAACGTAGATAAAAATCAAGGCGCAAGCGGTATAGAAAAAGTTTTTAAATCAATATTTCCTATACATGATCCGCAAAACCGCTTAAGCTTGGAATACGTAAGCTCTGAAATCGGAAAGCCAAAATATACGATCAGAGAGTGTATGGAGCGCGGGCTTACTTATTCTGTAAATTTAAAAATGAAAATAAGGCTGATCGTTCACGAGAGAGATGAAAAAACAGGCGAGAAGATTGGCATAAAAGATATAAAAGAGCAAGAAATTTTCGTTCGCGAAATTCCTTTGATGACGGATAGAATTTCATTTATTATTAACGGCGTCGAGCGCGTGGTAGTAAATCAACTACACAGAAGTCCAGGCGTTATATTTAAAGAAGAAGAAAGCCCGACAGTAGTAAATAAACTTATTTATACGGCTCAAATTATTCCCGACCGTGGTAGCTGGCTATATTTTGAGTATGACACAAAAGACGTACTTTATGTTCGTATCAATAAGCGTAGAAAAGTACCGGTAACTATCCTATTTAGGGCGCTCGGGTATAAAAAACAAGATATTATCAAGTTATTTTATCCTATACAAACTTTAACAATAAAAGATAATAAATTTTTGACGCCATTTAATCCAGATGATTATCAAGGTAGGGTCGAATACGATATCAAAGATGAAGATGGTAACGTTTTACACGAAGCTGGTAAAAGACTAACCAAGAAAAAGGCTGATAAGATCATCGCTGACGGCGTCAAATTTGTCGAATATCCGACTGAAATTTTGGTAAATAGGTTTTTGGCTCACCCGGTTATTGACAAAAACAGCGGCGAGGTGCTTTATGATACTCTTGCACAGCTTGATGAAAATAAATTGGTTAAAATTTTGGCTGATCAAGAGAGTATCGAGATAGCAAACGACCTAGCAGCAGGCGTGGACGACGCTATCATAAATTCATTTATCGCCGATAACGAGACGCTCAAACTACTACGTCAAACCGAAAATGTTGATGACGAAAACGATCTTGCGGCGATAAGAATTTATAAAGTTATGCGTCCTGGCGAGCCGGTCGTTAAAGATGCTGCTCGCGCTTTCGTAAATGATCTATTCTTTAATCCTGAAAGATATGATTTGACGGGTGTTGGCCGTATGAAAATGAACCACAAGCTGGCACTTGAAGTACCTGAATACGTAACGGTTTTGACCAACGAAGACATTATAAAAACGGCAAAATATTTGATAAAGGTCAAAAACGGACAAGGACATATCGACGACCGCGATCACCTCGGTAACCGTCGTATCCGCTCTATTGGCGAGCTTTTGGCAAACGAGCTTCACCTAGGCTTTGTAAAAATGCAAAAGGCTATCAGGGATAAATTTACGACGCTGGGTAATACTGAGGAGATTATGCCTTACGATTTGGTTAATCCAAAAATGATAACCACGACGATAATGGAATTTTTCACCGGCGGTCAGTTGAGCCAGTTTATGGATCAGACTAACCCGCTTAGCGAAGTTACGCATAAGCGCAGACTTTCGGCGCTGGGCGAGGGCGGTCTCGTAAAAGATAGAGCCGGCTTTGAGGTGCGCGACGTTCATCCGACTCACTACGGTAGAATTTGCCCGGTAGAGACCCCGGAAGGTCAAAACATCGGCCTTATCAACACGCTTTCTACTTACGCGAAGGTAAATAATCTCGGCTTCGTCGAAGCCCCGTATAAAAAAGTCGTAGACGGCAAAGTAACTGACGAGATCGTTTATCTAACGGCAACTCAAGAGGAAAATTTGGTTATCGCTCCGGCCTCTACTGCGCTTGATGAAAGCGGCTATATAGTAGAGGACTTGATCGAGGCTAGACAAGACGGCGAGATGATACTGGCTAAACGCGAGGATGTTAAGCTTATCGACCTTTGCTCTGGTATGATAGCTGGTGTTGCGGCATCGCTTATTCCGTTTTTGGAGCATGATGACGCAAACCGTGCCCTCATGGGATCAAACATGCAGCGCCAAGCAGTGCCGCTACTTCGCTCGTCCGCTCCTATCGTTGGAACTGGCATGGAGAGTACTGTAGCGCGCGACGCATGGGAGGCGATCAAGGCTAGACGCGCTGGAGTAGTCGAAAAGGTGGACAATAAAAATATCTTTATCCTTGGCGAAGACGAGGCAGGTCCATATATCGATCACTACTCTATGGAGAAAAATTTAAGAACCAACCAAAATACGACATTCTCCCAACACCCTATCGTTAAAAAAGGCGAAAGCGTAGCGGCTGGGCAGATCATCGCCGACGGTCCGTCTATGGAGCGCGGTGAGCTGGCTATCGGTAAAAATGCGCTTATAGCTTTCATGCCGTGGAACGGCTATAACTACGAGGATGCGATCGTAATCAGCGAAAAAATGATCCGAGAGGATGCGTTTACGAGTGTGCATATTTATGAAAAAGAGATCGAAGCCCGCGAGCTAAAAGACGGCGTTGAGGAGATCACTAAGGATATCCCGAATATCAAAGAGGAAGATTTACTCCATCTCGATGATAGCGGCATAATAAAAATCGGCACACAGGTAAAACCCGGCATGATCCTAGTCGGAAAGGTTTCTCCAAAAGGCGAGGTTAAGCCAACGCCCGAGGAGCGCTTACTTCGTGCGATTTTTGGCGAAAAAGCCGGTCACGTGGTAAATAAATCCCTTTACGCGACAGCTTCTATGGAAGGCGTCGTTGTAGACGTTAAAATTTTTACTAAAAAAGGTCACGAAAAAGATAATCGCTCAAATAAAGTTTATGAAGAAGAAAAAGCGGCTTTTGAAAAAGAACACCATGATAGGCTCTTGATGCTAGACCGCGAAGAGATGCTAAAAGTGGGCGCTCTACTTTGCAAAACGCCTTTGAGTTCTGCTCAAACTATCGGTAAAAAAACCTATAAAAAAGGCGAGAAGATCGATAAGGAGGAGTTTGAAAACATCAACCGTTTTACTCTAAGCGCGATCGTTAAAGGCTTTTCAAAAGACGTTCAAAAATCATACGACGACATAAAAAATCATTTCCAAAACGAGAAGAAAAAGCTCAAAGAAGAGCATGACGCGAAGATGGAAATTTTAGAAAAAGATGACATCTTGCCAAGCGGCGTAGTTAAGCTCGTCAAAGTCTACATCGCAACCAAGCGCAAACTAAAAGTGGGCGATAAGATGGCTGGTCGCCACGGAAACAAAGGTATCGTTTCAAACATCGTCCCAGAAGTCGATATGCCGTATCTTCCGAGCGGTCAGCCGGTCGATATCGTGTTAAATCCGCTAGGCGTTCCTAGCCGTATGAATATCGGTCAAATTTTAGAAAGCCACTTGGGTCTTGTCGGCTACCGTTTGGGCGAGCAGATAAATCAAATTTTCCAAGAGAAAAAAGGCGAGTGGATAAAAGAGCTACGAGCCAAAATGATCGAGATAGCTTCGGCGTCTAAATTTATGGATGCTAAAAAAACTCTAGGCAAAATGAGCGACGAGCAGCTTTTAGACTACGCTAGAGACTGGGCTAACGGCGTCAAATTTGCCACGCCTATATTTGAGGGCGTTAGAGTCGATGAGCTGATGAAACTGTTCGAGCTAGCTAAGATCGATATGGACGGGAAGACCGAGCTTTACGACGGACGCACGGGCTCAAAGATTAAGGAGCGCGTAAACGTCGGATGTATGTATATGCTAAAGCTTCATCACCTAGTCGACGAAAAAGTCCACGCTAGAAGCACGGGACCGTACAGCCTAGTTACTCAGCAGCCAGTCGGCGGTAAGGCGCTATTTGGCGGACAAAGATTCGGAGAGATGGAGGTTTGGGCGCTTGAGGCGTACGGCGCGGCCCATACGCTTCGCGAGATGCTAACCGTCAAATCAGACGACGTCGAGGGACGTTTGTCTGCATATAAAGCCCTAACTAGAGGCGAAAACGTGCCTGAAACTGGCATTCCTGAGACATTTTTCGTTCTAACAAACGAGCTAAAATCATTGGCGCTTGATGTCGAGATATACGATGAGGATGAAAATAATGAGTGAGTTAAAACCTATTGAGATAAAAGAAGAACGCAGACCGCGCGATTTTGAGGCGTTTCAGCTTCGTTTGGCGAGTCCTGAGAGGATAAAGTCATGGAGCCATGGCGAGGTCAAAAAACCCGAAACCATAAACTACCGCACGCTAAAACCTGAGCGCGACGGTTTATTTTGCGCTAAAATTTTCGGTCCGATCCGCGACTACGAGTGCCTTTGCGGTAAGTATAAAAAAATGCGTTATAAAGGCATCAAGTGCGAAAAATGCGGCGTCGAGGTAACTAGCTCAAAGGTGCGCCGTTCTAGAATGGGACACATCGAGCTCGTGACTCCGGTTGCGCATATTTGGTATGTAAATTCGCTCCCGAGCCGCATAGGAACGTTGCTCGGTATAAAGATGAAAGACCTTGAGCGCGTACTTTACTACGAGGCGTATATCGTCGAGAGCGTAGGCGACGCGTTTTACGATACCGAAAATAGCAAAAAAGTAGAAGTTTTTGACGTTTTAAACGAAGAGCAATACGTTTCTTTGGCTTCTCGTTTTGAAGAGAGCGGATTTAGGGCTAGAATGGGCGGCGAAGTGATCCGTGATTTGCTAGCAAATATCGATCTGGTCGAGCTTTTAAACACTCTAAAAGACGAGATCAGCGCGACAAATTCGGAAGCTAAGAAAAAAACCATAGTAAAAAGACTAAAAGTCGTCGAGAGCTTTTTAAATTCAGGTAATCGCCCAGAATGGATGATGATTACGAATTTACCGGTCCTTCCGCCGGATCTTCGTCCGCTCGTTAGCCTTGACGGCGGTAAATTTGCGGTTTCTGATGTAAATGACCTGTATCGCCGTGTTATCAATAGAAATGCGCGCTTAAAACGCCTTATGGAGCTTGACGCGCCTGAAATCATCATCAGAAACGAAAAGCGTATGCTTCAAGAGTCCGTCGATGCGCTATTTGACAACGGGCGACGGGCGAACGCCGTAAAAGGCGCAAACAAACGCCCGCTAAAATCGCTTTCTGAAATTATTAAAGGCAAGCAAGGTCGCTTCCGTCAAAATTTGCTCGGTAAGCGCGTTGATTTTTCCGGTCGTTCAGTTATCGTAGTAGGACCAAAACTACGCATGGATCAGTGCGGACTACCGAAAAGAATGGCGCTTGAGCTGTTTAAGCCGCATTTGCTAGCTCGCCTCGAGGAGAAGGGCTACGCTACGACTGTAAAACAAGCCAAAAAAATGATCGAGGATAAGACAAATGAGGTTTGGGAGTGCCTAGAGGAGGTCGTTAAGGATCACCCGGTTATGCTAAACCGTGCTCCGACGCTTCACAAACTATCTATCCAGGCGTTTCACCCTGTGCTTGTCGAGGGCAAGGCTATCCAGCTACATCCGTTAGTTTGTGCCGCGTTTAACGCTGACTTCGACGGCGACCAGATGGCTGTTCACGTGCCGTTATCTCAGGAGGCTATAGCAGAGTGCAAAATTTTGATGCTTAGCTCGATGAACATCTTGCTTCCTGCAAGCGGTAAGGCTATCACTGTTCCTAGCCAGGATATGGTTTTGGGAATTTACTATCTAAGCCTAGAGAAGACCGATAGCAAGGGAGCGAACAAAATTTTCGCATCTGTAGATGAAGTAATGATCGCCGAGGAAGCGCACTGCCTAGAAGTGCACTCGAAAATCAAAACAATGATCGACGGCAAGACGCTATTTACGACTGCGGGTCGCTTGATCATCCGCTCGATTCTGCCTGATTTTGTTCCTGAAAATATGTGGAACAGGGTCATGAAGAAAAAAGATATCGCAAATTTGGTTGATTACGTTTATAAAAACGGCGGTCTTGAGGTAACGGCGGGATTTTTGGATAAGCTCAAAAATTTGGGCTTCCGCTATGCGACAAAAGCTGGCATCTCGATCTCTATTGCTGACATCATCGTGCCTGACAGCAAACAAAAATATATCAATGAAGCCAAGAAAAAAGTCCGCGAGATACAAAATCAATACGGCGCGGGCTTGCTAACGGACTCCGAGAGATACAATAAAATCATCGACATCTGGACGGATACAAATAACATCGTCGCAGGCGAGATGATGAAGCTCATCCAGGGAGATAAGGGCGGATTTAACTCGATTTATATGATGGCCGATAGCGGCGCGAGAGGTTCTGCGGCGCAAATTCGCCAGTTAGCCGGTATGCGTGGTCTTATGGCGAAGCCCGACGGATCGATCATCGAGACACCGATCATATCAAACTTCCGCGAGGGTCTAAACGTCCTTGAGTACTTTAACTCAACCCACGGTGCCAGAAAGGGTCTAGCAGATACCGCGTTAAAAACGGCGAACGCTGGATACCTAACCAGAAAACTAATCGACGTCGCGCAAAACGTGAAAGTTACTATGCACGACTGCGGCACTCACGAAGGTGTCGAAATTACCGAGATCACCGACAACGGCGAGCTTATAGAGAGCTTGGAGGAGAGAATTTTAGGCCGCGTACTAGCCGACGACGTTATCGATCCGATAGCAAATGAAGTGTTGTTTAGCGAAGGTACTCTGATAGACGAAGAAAAAGCAAAAGCGATAACCGAAGCGGGTATAAAATCAGTCAGTATCAGAACGCCGATAACTTGCAAAGCGGCAAAAGGCGTCTGCGCGAAGTGCTACGGCGTGAATTTGGGCGAAGGTAAGCTAGTAAAACCGGGTGAAGCAGTCGGTATCATCTCGGCTCAATCTATCGGCGAACCTGGTACTCAGCTAACGCTAAGAACTTTCCACATCGGCGGTACGGCATCTACAGAGCAGCAAGACTATCAAGTCGTAGCACAAAAAGAGGGCTTTATAAGATACTACAATCTAAACGTTTACGAAAACGGCGGTAAGAGAATCGTGGCAAATCGCAGAAACTCGGCTGTCTTGCTCGTAGAGCCTAAGATCAAAGCTCCGTTTGACGGAAAGATCGAGATCGAGGTTGCCCACGAAGACGTAAACATAATCGTAAAAGGTAAAAAAGAAGAAGTTAAATATACGCTAAGAAGAGGCGATCTGGCTAAACCTAACGAGTTAGCCGGCGTTAGCGGTAAGGTCGAGGGTAAAATTTATATCCCTTATGTCGACGGCGACACGGTTAAAGAGAATGAAAGTATCGCAGAGGTTATCAAAGAGGGCTGGAACGTACCTAAGCGTATCCCGTTTGCGAGTGAGATAAAGGTAGAGGACGGCGAGCCGATCGCTAAGAAAATCCTTGCCGGCGCAAACGGCGTGCTTAAATTTTATATCTTGAAGGGCGATTATTTAGAGCGCTTAAGAAATATCAAAAAAGGCCACGTCGTAATAGAAAAGGGACTATTTGTCGTGGTTGCCGATGAGGACGATAGAGAGGCGGTTCGCTACTATATCCCGCGAAACTCTATCATCAAAGCAAACGATAGCGATATCGTGGATAGCAAAGCGGTCATCTCGGAGCCTGAAAGCCAAGAGAAAACTGTCATAGCCGAGTGGGATCCGTACTCTACGCCGATCATTGCCGAGGCTGCAGGTAGGGTTACGTACGAGGACATCGAGCCAGGCTATAGCGCTGCCGAGCAGTACGACGAGGCGACCGGCCAGAGCCGTTTGGTTATCAACGAGTACTTGCCTTCTGGTATCAAGCCTACGATCGTGATCAGCACCGATGAGGGCAAAATGATCCGCTATCAGCTAGAGCCAAAAACTGCGATATTCGTAGCCAACGACGAAGTAGTGAAGCAAGCCGACATCCTGGCTAAGACGCCTAAAGCTGTTGCGAAGTCAAAAGACATCACTGGCGGTTTGCCACGCGTATCTGAGCTATTTGAGGCTAGACGTCCGAAAAATACGGCTATCATCGCTGAAATCGACGGCACCGTAAGATTTGAAAAACCGCTTCGCTCTAAAGAGCACATCGTAATCGAGGCCGACGACGGCGCGACTGCCGAGTACTTGATAGACAAAACTCGTCAAATTCAGGTTCGCGACGGCGAATTTATCCACGCTGGCGAGAAGCTAACCGACGGACTAATATCAAGCCACGACGTCTTGAGAATTTTGGGCGAGAAGGCGCTACATTATTATTTGATCAGCGAAATTCAGCAAGTTTACCGCTCTCAAGGCGTTGCGATCGCCGATAAGCACATTGAGATCATCGTTTCCCAGATGCTTCGTCAGGTTAAGATCGTCGATAGCGGCGATACGAATTTTATCACCGGCGATATGATCTCTCGAACTAGATTTAAGGAAGAAAACGAGCGCATAATGCGAATGGGCGGCAATCCTGCGATCGCCGAGCCTATCTTGCTAGGCGTTACGCGCGCTGCTATCGGAAGCGATAGCGTGATCTCGGCCGCATCGTTCCAAGAGACGACCAAGGTTCTGACCGAGGCTTCGATCGCAGCTAAGATCGACCACCTCGAGGATCTAAAAGAAAACGTCATTCTAGGACGCATGATCCCTGTCGGAACGGGTCTTTATCAAGATCAAAAGATCAAGCTAAAACAAAACTAAATTTAACCCCACAAGCCTCGCCAAATTCGGCGGGGCTTAAATTTGCCTCGTTTTAAAGCTAGCCGGATAAAATCAATCCTTTAAATTTGAAAATTTGGAGTAAAAAAGAAAAATTTCGATTTGGGAATTTTGTTTGCGAGACTAGGGCTTGGTGCCTGGCTTTTTATGCACGGCTTTGCGAAAATTTTACACGGCATAGGCGGCGTAAAAAGTATTTTAACAAAAAGCCGGCTTGCCTGAGATTGTGGCTTACGGCTCCTATATAGGCGAGGTTGTTGCGCCGATAATGATAATTTTAGGGATATTTTCAAGGATTGGAGCAGCTCGTTATCGGCACGAGTCTAACGATAATATGCGCCCACCACAGACTTGGAAATTTACTTGAGCTTACAAATGTCGGCGGCTTTAAAGCTGAAATTTTATATCTTTACATCGCCTTGTCGCTCTGCATCATCTTTAACGGAAGCGGAAAACACGCGATTAGAAAAGATTGGCGCGATAAAATTCAGTGTTAAAGATGAAATTTACCTTATATTAAGCCAAATTTAAATAAAATCAAGTCTTTTTAATAAATTTAGTCGAAAGGAATTACTGTGCCAACCATTAATCAATTGGTCAGAAAAGAGCGTAAGAAAGTGACTTTTAAGTCAAAATCTCCAGCGCTAAAAGAGTGTCCTCAAAGAAGAGGAGTTTGCACCAGGGTCTATACTACGACTCCTAAAAAACCAAACTCGGCTTTGAGAAAAGTTGCCAAAGTTAGGCTTACAAGCGGATTTGAAGTGATCAGCTATATCGGCGGCGAAGGCCACAACCT